>JALYQJ010000007.1 GCA_030855875.1 Acidobacteriota bacterium | reverse complement strand
CAAAAAAGGATTTCGACGATTACAAAGCGTCATCGGATGAAAAACTGAGAGATTTTGAAACGAATTACCGAAACGGGCAAGCCGACGCTTTGCCGGTTTTGGGCGATCCGCCGAAAATCGCCGAAGCGCAAAAAATACCTGAAAATCTGAGCCGCTACGTGACTTTTCTGCATCCGTGGATGGACGAGATTTTAAATCAGATAGTTTTAATGATAATGTTTTTTATACTGTTTATCACGACGCTGATCGTTCTGCGTTTGAAAGATACAGGTTAATCGAGGTCTTAATGAAAAATTTATTAAAAACTACAGTTTTATTCGTCGCACTCAGTATTGTTTTTTCGACGTTATCGGCTTGCTCGAACACGCAAAAAGCTCCGGCTGACGAAAAAGCGACTGCCGATAATACGGCAAACGCCAATTCAAAAACGGTTTCCGAAAGCAAGTCTTCGGATTATCCGCTCGCTCCGGCGGCGGTTTTGAATTCCGAAATAAAAAATATTGACGGAAATGTTTTCAAGGTCGCGGATTTGAAAGGGAAAGTTTTGCTGCTCAATCTGTGGGCGACTTGGTGCGGTCCGTGCCGCGAGGAAATGCCGCATCTCGTGGCGATGGAAAATGAATTCAAAGCCCAGGGATTTAAAGTTATCGGCTTAAATGTTGACGATGAAACGCTTGATAAAATCAAACCTTTTGCCGAAAAAATGAAGTTGAATTACGAACTCGCGTGGACTGACGAAAATCTCTATCGCGGTCTGCTCAAAGTCAGTAAATTCGACGGTATTCCGCAAAGTTTTCTGATTGACCGCGAAGGAAATCTCCGCGGCGTTTTTCTCGGAGGCAGTCAAAAAGTTATCGCAGAAATGCGGCAAAGCGTGGAAAAAACTGTCAACGAGTAATTTCAAATCTACGAATTCTCATTTTCTATTTTCGGCTCGACCAGAATCGTTTTAAAGCTCGATAAACTGACGAGACCCGCGCTCGCGCCTTTCGGTTTGTTGACGAATTTTTTCGGCGTGTAGTGAACGGCGACTTTCGGCTGCGTTCTCGCCTGGCTGTAAAAAGCGGCGATTTGCGCGGCTTCGAGCAGAGTTTTCGGCGGAATTTCCTGCCGGTTCGGATTTTTAACGACGACGTGCGAACCCGGATAATCGGCGGCGTGAAGCCATAAATCCGTTGATTTGGCGACGCGAAACGTCAGATAATCGTTATCCTTCGAGGCTTTTCCGACCAAAATTTCAAAACCTTCACCGGATTGAAAACGCCTCGCGCCGGTGAAACTTTCCGCGTGCCGGTCTTTTTGTTTCGTCTGCGATTTCTCCGGTTTTTCTTCGGCGTATTCATCAACAATCGCATCGTCTTTGTCGGCAATCGCCTGAGTTAGCCGCGCTTTTTGCAAATCTAACCGTGCGAGTTCTTTTTGCAAAGTTTCCAGACGCTTTGAAATTTCTTCGCCCGCATTTCGCGCCTTTGTATAGCGACGAAAAAACTTTTCGGCGGCTTCGGTCAGCGAATCGTTTTCATCAATTTCAATCTCAACCGTCGGAATATTTTCATCAAAATAATCAACGACCAAAACCTTTCCATCAACGCGAATCGCATCGGCAAGATTCGCCAGAATTAGATCGCCGGAGCGTTTCCACTTGGAAGCGTCGCCGTGATTTGCCAAATCCCGATTCAAATTTTTCAAAAGTTTTTCGCGTTTCACAATTTCCTTTTTTAATTTCGATCCGGCTGATTTCGCCTTCGCCAAAAATCGCTGTTCGGCTTCTTTTTCGAGATAAAAAATATCGAGTGCTTCGGACAAACTTTCAAAATTTCCGACTGAAAAACTTTCCTCTTCTCCTCTTCTCCCTTTTTCCCCGTCACGAACCGGCGGCGCATAACGATTCCCGATTTCCTGTCCGTCGCCGAAGGTTTCGCGGATTGCGTCAAGAACAAAATCGTTTCTATCGAGCAGAAACAGATTTGCCGAACGACCCGTAAGCTGCGCGACGAGCGCGTAATTTTCCGTCTGTCCGAGTTCAGTTTGCGCCGCGAATTCAAAACGCAAAATTCGTTCGCCTGATATTTGCGCGATGTTTTGCAAAACCGCATTTGCCAGACGCTTTCGCAAGAAAAGCACGAACGGCGAAGAATGCGCCGCAAGTTTTTCCAAATCGCGGACGCGCCGTTTTATTAAATAAATTCTGGGCGAACCCGGCTCGACGCTGATAAAAAGATAATTTGAATCGTGCAGACGAAAATCAATCGCCAGATGAAAGCGCGAAAGAGGAAAAATTTTGCCGAACTTCTGCCCGACGAGCGCGACGGAAAGTTCGGCGCAGATTTGCTGGATAGTTGGTAGATTCACAATGAACAGTTTAAAGTTCAAGGTTCAAAGTTTAAAGTCGGAGAAACGAAACTTTTAACTTTGAACCTTGAACTTTGAACCGTTTTTAATATTCCTTAATGACAATCGTTCCCGAAACAATATCGTGAACGGCGCGTTTTTCTTCATTGAAAAGCATCGTCAGAAAACCGATGCCGCCGAAAACGAGCGATAAAAGATAAACGGACGAACTGACCGCCGCCTGATGAAACGTCGGATATTCGTTTTCTTCCGCGTCCACGAGTTCGAGCGCGAAAAGACGCATTCCGAAACTTCTGCCGAACATTCCGACGGCAGTTGTCAGATAAATAAACATTACAATCGAAAGCGTCGCGGCAAACGCCAGAAATCCGGTAAACGTCAGCCATTCGCCGCCCGCCAGCATAAACGGTGCAAGCAAAATTAAACTCGCAAATGAACCGATAATCAAATCGAAAAGTCCGGCGTTAAAGCGCATCGCAAACGGCGCGAGATCGTCAATTTCTTCAGCTTCCGCAGCTTCGGTCTTGACGACATTTTCCGAGTTTGATATTTTCGGCGTTTCATCGTTTTTCGGCTCGATTATTTCATTTGGGACATCTGTCGAAATATTATCAAAGGTCGCCGTCTGCGGAGTTTGCGGCAAACGCGGCAGTTTGTTGGTGTCGAGATCGCCGTTCGCGTTTCTCGGCGCGGAAACGAGTTTCGGTTTCGGCACGACATTCACCGACGCTTTATTTTCCGCCGTTTTTGCTGAGCCTTCGGTGGTTCTGGCGGCAATATAAAAAGGAAAATTTTTATTTTGATTCGGCTGCGCTTCGGTTGCAATTTCTTCCGTTGCTTCGACCAAAAATGCTTTGCGCGACTGCTCGATGCGGCGAAGTGCGTTTGCTACTTTTTCATTTTTTACCGGCTCGGGCGCGATTTCTTCGATAACTTCGGCTTTCAGCGCGTTTGCGCCGCTCGTTACCAGACGGGTTTGATAAACCGTCGAAGTCACGGCTTTTTCTTCATCGGGCTGATGTTCTAACCTTTGACGCACGGCGTTATGCATCTTCAACCGCCAGTCGGGAAGCGTCGCGGTTTTGCTTTGAAATTCGACCAGATTCGGCGACGCCGTCGTTTCCGGTGATTGAACGGAAGGTTTCGGCGTTAAATCCGCCGTTTCGCGTTTGGCAAAAACGGGTTTTGCCGGAACAGGCATTTTAGATTGATTTTGATTGCCGGACATTAATGAAACTCCTTTTTTTTCAAGATTATCTGTGGTTGGAGCCGCTTTGGTTTCCATGACTTCGCGGACGGAATCATTCATCATCGTTCCGCAACTCGGACAAATTGATAAATTCGTCGCTAAAATTCGGTTGCAAACAGGACAGTTCATATCTTCAAAATATTAAAATTCGAGTTGGTTTGGAAGTATTGGAGGAAAATCCTCTGAATTGAAATAAACTGAGGTGATATTATCAGAAACTACTTTAAGTCGTCAACAGTAAATTAACGTAAGGTAGAAGTTATAAAAAAATAGTTAGGTTTTTTTGTAAAAACTTCAGGGCAAGAAAGCGAGTGATTATTTTTATAGTTGTCGAATTTAGAAAGGCGGCTAATTAGCATCAAAGCAAACCCGCACATTAATAGTTTGATTAGCACATTGAAAAAACTTAACATTTTACAGCAATTATCTGCTGCAAAATAATTGTTGACGTTTGTTTTGCAAAAAGGTTACGATAATAACTGCCTGAATCGGGCGAATCTTACCGCTTCATTTAATCTCGACTCATTTACTTCAAAAAACAATTTTTCAATTTTAGCATCAAACAAAGGAGAAAATCGTGAATTTTCAAAAGTTTTTCAACAAATTCTTCGGACTGAATTTAATGGCTCTGCTGTTTTTATCGGCGGGCGTTTTCGCGCAGGTCGTGAAACAGCCGCGACCGACCGTGGTTTTGGATAATGCCAGAGAAGCGATGCCGCTTGCGGCGGGAAATAATTTATACTGCGCCGGTTATGTGCAGACAGCTTCGATAAATACTGCTAATAAAATCGTCGGCGCGGAAAACGAACAGGAACAAAATATTTATGCTCAAGGCGACAATCTTTATATAAATGTCGGCGCGAACAAAGGCGTAAAAGTCGGCGATATGTTTGCCGTCGTTCGTCCGCGCGGACAGGTGGAAACGCGCTGGTCGAGAAAGAAAAATTTGGGTTTTTACGTGCAGGAAGTCGGCGCATTGGAAATTATCCGTGTGAAATCGGAAGTTTCCGTCGCCCGCGTGAGAAATTCCTGCGACAATTTGCTGCTCGGCGATTTATTGCAGCCGATTGAGCCACGAACGAGTCCGCTGTTTCAGGCGAAACCGGCGTTGGACGTTTTCGGCGAACCGACAGGAAAGGCTTCGGGCAGAATATTTATGGCGCGTGACGGACGCGAACTGCTCGGACGCGAACAGATTGTTTATATAGATTTGGGCGCGGAAGACCGCGTGAATGTCGGCGATTATTTGACCGTTTATCGTCCGCTCGGAAAAGGCAATTTATTTGAAAACGACGAAGACGAATCGGTCAGCGCACGTGACGAAGGTTTTCAAAGCGATGAATATCGCGGCGGAAAATTTTCTAATCAAGCGGCGCGAAAGTCGGGAAGCGAGGCACGGGGAAAAGTCGTCACGACCGAAGAAGCTAAAAAAGATCGTCCGCAAGGCTTACGAAAAATCGTCGGCGAAGTCGTGATTTTGAACGTCAGAGAAAAAACCGCAACGGCGATAATCACACGCGCGGCGCAGGAAATTCACACCGGCGATATGGTCGAAATGCAATAACATCTGATTTAAAAAATTAGCCACAAAAAGGCACAAAAAACTCAAAAGTTAAAATAATTAATTTTGAGTTTTTTGTGCCTTTTTGTGGCTAATAATTTTTTGCCTTTTTATAATTTTGTCGCTTCGGCGTTGGGAACTTTTTGAGAAACGGCGAAATCGGCTTTACGTTTTTTGTTTTCGTAGAAAAAGTATGAGAAATAATCATACATTGACCAGCAGGCGGTAAATACGGCGACCCACAATGCGCCGCGACCGACCAAGTAGCCGAAAACTTTCCAGTCGTTGGATGTTAAAGCTAAAGTCGCCAGATTTGAAAAAGCCGTCTGCACTTCGGCGACTTCCCAAAAACGGACGGTCGGAAAGCTCCAGCCGAAATTCGATACCGGCGGATTTCCCGTCGCGCCGGCAACCAGAAGCGCGACGATTGCCACGCACTGCGCCCACATTTTTAGTTTTCCGATTTTTTGCGCTTGAATAATGATGCCATCGGCGGCGGCAACCGAACGCAAGCCGGTGATGATAAATTCTCTGCCGAGAATAATGACGACCGCCCACGCCGGCGCGAGATGTTTTTCGACCAGAACGATCAGAGCCGCCGAAACAAGAAGTTTGTCGGCAATCGGATCGAGAAGTTTGCCGAAATTGGAAACCTGATTGCGCCGCCGCGCCAGATGTCCGTCGAGAATATCCGTAAAAGACGCGACGAGAAAAATGACGATTGCCAGCGCGTAACTGCTGATACCGAACCATTGTTCGGCAAAAGGCGTGAGCAGCACCGCGACCAGCAAAGGGACGATGACGATTCGCGCTAATGTCAGATAATTCGGCAGATTCACTTGATTTTCTCGCTTGTTCCTTTTCTATTCAAGTTTATGTTTTGCCGCTTCAAAGTTCAAGATGATGAACGGAACACCAATAAAAAAGGTGAAAAGCTAAATGCTTTCCACCTTGAAGATTTATTCGATAAATAAAATTTAAGGCATAAACAAAAGATTCGATGTCGGGAAATTCCCGATATTCGGAAAAACGCTCGCCACCTGATTTTCCGGCAGACCGAACCAGCGCGCTAAAGTCGCGGCGTACTGGTCAACCGAAGTCGTCGGAACCCATCGTCCGCGGGCGTTTGTTCCGCTGTCGGCATCGTCGGGACCGTTAAAAGCGAGAGTCGGAAAAGGCGTTCCGTTGCTCGCGTTTCCGCCGTAGAAATCGCCGCCCAAAACCGAACCGCCGATGGCGAACAGATGATTTCCCCAGGCGTGATCGCTGCCGACCGTTGCGCCGGAAGCCGCCGGATTAAAAGTGCGACCGAAATCCGACAATGTGAACATCGTAACGTCATTCTGCGCGTTCTGCGCTCCCATTTCATCGTAAAACGCCCGCGCCGCCTGGCTGAATTGCGAAAGCAGAGTCGCCTGTCCGGTCAATTGATTGTTGTGCGTGTCGAAACTTCCGATTTGAACGTAAAAAATCTGCCGGTTGACGTTCAAATCCGTCCGTTTTTTTATCAAACGCGCAACCTGTTTCAACTGCAGCCCGATAGACGTATTCGGAAACGTCACGGTTACTTCCTGAAACGCGCTGAGAGCCTGATTCGCCTGCATCGCCAGATCGGTAACGTGACTGGCTTCCTTGATATAGTTTGAACTCAAATCCATCGTTCGCAGTTGATTAAACGCCGTCATTCGCGCCTGTTGCGTCGTCGAAGTTCCGAAACCCTGCGGATTCAGAACGCTGCTCAAAGAGGTGCCGGCATTATTTATCGCCATCGGCAGAGTCGTCTGTCCGGCGGTGAAAAGCTGCGCTCCGCTGATTGACGTAACCATCGGAATCAAACCGTTCGGATTGTTTCCGAGCGTCATTCGGTCGGAAACTCTGCCGCCCCAGCCGGTATAGGCTTGCGTTCCGGCGAATCCGGCTTGAAACTGCTGAACCTGATCCGAATGCGAGAAAAGCTGATACGGAAGCGGAACGGTGCGACCCTGATACTGCGCTTTGGTCGTCGGACTAACGAGCGTTCCGGCATTCGGAATAATCGCCATTTTCTGCTGCGCCCAAAGTTCGTGAATGCCGTTATTGACGACGATATTCGGGGTATTACTCGGCGGCAAAACTCCCAAAGCCGGATGCAAGCCGTAAGTCAAACCGTTCATTTTGGGAACGGAAATCGGCAAAAGCTGATTTTGGGCAAGTGCCAAACCCTGCGTGTTCCGCGCCGCGCTGTAAGCCGAGTAATTGCTTAAGGATGCGTCGCTGTGATTCGGAATCAGAGTGTTGTTTCCGTCGTTTCCGCCCGCCATAAAAATCAGCACGAGAGCTTTATAATTTTCGCCGCCCTGCGCCGCGTTTTGCGCGTCGTCAACTTCCTGCGCGAGTGCGCTCATCAAACCGAAATGCTGAAACTGCGTCGCCAGCGTGACCATACTCAGGGCGCAACCGGATTTTTTCAAAAATTCTCTTCTTGTCTGTGTCATAGTTTTTACCTCTGTGTCTGGTATTGCGACGATGTCGCTATTAAATAAATTGCCTGCTGCGCCCGCGCCAGCGGAGTTGTCGAAGGAACAGCCTGAACCGCCGTCATAATCGTGCTTCTCATACCCGCCGACATCGTGCCGTGCAGCATTTTTTGATTGAGCGCGTCGAGTAGTTGATTGCTCGTCGTGTCCGCCGCCGCAAGTGCCTGCATTTCCGTTAAATCAATCGAAGTTCCGAGCGGAGCGTTTGTGCCGGTATTGATGCGGCTGAAAACCATCGTGTTGGCAAAATTAGCGCGGGAAATCGCCGTTCCGGTAGTCATAATATTAAATTCGGGACCGGGCAGAGCAGTTCCCGGAATGACGTAATCGGGCGTGTAATAATTGAAAACCGTCGGCGCGTAAAACGGATTCTGCGCCATTCCGTTCGGCAGCCCTGCGACAACGCCGTCACTCTGCTGCGTTCCGTCGGCGGAGCGAACATTAAACGTGCGAAACAGATTGGTCAAAAGCTGGACGGGTTCGCGCAGTTTGCCGTAATTCGGATCGGTTTTATTATCGCCGCGCGCTTCCGCATCAAGCAGAATCGCTCTGACGACGGCTTTCATATCGCCGCGCACGCCCGAACCGTTATTGTTGAAAACGGCGGAAACGCGACCGACATAAGCCGGAGTTGGATTGCTCGTTACTAGATGTTGGATTAAAAGTTTACTGACAAAAGGAGCGACATTCGGATGATAAAAAATATTATCGAGAGCCAAATCCAGCTCCGTTGCGCCCGCTAAATTGGCTGCAATATTCGTATTGCGGGGATTCGGATAATTGAGCAGAGTTTTCGCCGTTACGTCGTGATTATTTTGATTCAAAAGTAGAGGGTCTTTGAAATTGACCGTTCCGACCGAAACATTAGGACAAGCAGGATTAGTATTATTGTTGCAAAATCCCCAGCCGGTAAGGACTTTCGTGAAATTATTCACTGTCGCCTGATCGTAAGACGGAAGCGGAATATTGTTTGAATCAACCTGCACGGTTCCGTCCTGATTGAGCATAAACAAACCGATGGTAAACAATTGCAGAATTTCGCGCGGGTAATTTTCATTCGGACTTGTGCGTGTGCTGCGAGCCATATCGAGATAATCGCCCATCGCCGGATTGAGCGTCATATCCTTCATCAAATTGCGGTAATTGCCGAATGCGTGTTTCGACAGAACTTTATGGTATTCAATCATATGGCTCGACTGCTGAACGTCAACGCCGGAAGTTACCCAAATTTGACTTAAAGCCCACGCCACGCGATGACGAAGCTGCGCGTCGCCGTAAAACGCTTCTTTGAAAAACCAATTTTGCAGCGGATATTGTGAGTAATGGTCGCGTATGCAGACTCCGTAAGTCGGATTTTGAGCGTTGTTTGGACCGCAGCCGTAAGTTATATCTTGGGCATTTGAACTTTTAAGCGGAATATTCGGATACGGATTATTTGCGCCAGGATAGGGCGCGTCGAATTGTTCGGCGAGCCACGTTCGCAAACCGAGCCGGCGAATCCGCGAATCGAGCGCGGCAGTCGGACCGAAAGTAGCCTGTTCGAGAAACCGCATTCTGTCGCCCGACCAGCGATAACCGACTGACGGCAGTGCCGAAGCCGTTTCCGCCGGTGCGGTGCTGAAGTTTTTTAGAGGAGTCGGAACCGTGCCTTCTTCGTCTTTTATATCGCCGCCGATTGAGCCTAGTCCGAGTTTTACCTGATTACTCGAAAGTCCGCGCCACGTCAAACGGATCAGCACGTCGCCGTCCGCCTTCGGCTGTTCCCAGAAACCGATTTCGTCACGAAGTTCGACCGTTACGGCATAAATCCATTCCTGACCGCGAACGGGCGTGATTTCTTCGACCGGAAAACGATATTTTCTGCCCACTCGGTCTTGAACATCCAGTCGAAAAGCATTTGCTCCTTCGTCCGGCATCAACTCGACATTTGTTACGTAAATGACAATTTTCGAGCCGGGCGAAAATGCGAGAGCCTTTTCTTTCGACAGCCTTTTGTCGCGGCGGGCTGAATTTAATTCGCTTGCCAACGCCCGCGTCGAATTATTCATACTCAATATGACCGGAGTCGGCGAATTCGGATCGGAATCCTCCTGCGCCAATGCCGAAAAAACGAGTGGAAATATTAATAAAAAGACGCTCAACGCACACTGTAAAAAGCGCGAATTTCTGCTGTCCATAAACCTTGCCTCCTAAAATTTGCCTAACTATGTGGTTTGTCTGAATAGAATTCAACGACAAGTAGGAAAAATAGCCGTTAAATGTTGTTTTGCCATTATATTTATAAAGGATTCAGACACAAAATACAAGAAGTATTCAATTATTTAAAATCGAAATTATTTAGTTCAAGAAACCGAAAATGTTTTCTGCCACGTTAGACGACCCGCTTTAATGTTTAGCCGATAAAATGTAAAATTTTGTCTAAATATTTTTTCAATAAGAAACTTTTCGATATGTCAAAAATCTTAACTGTTGACGTTCCGCAAAATTTCAGTTTCAAACATACGATTCACAGTCACGGTTGGAGCGATCTTTCGCCTTTTCAATTGGATAATGATAATCAAACTTTAAGCCGCGTTTTTACCGATGGCAACGGAAAAAATCCGGTTTCGGCAGTTATCGGTGAAAAGAACGGAAAACTGCAAATTGAAATTTCCGGCGCAGATTCCGATGAAGAAAAAATTAAACGCGACGTGCGCCATTGCTTGCGGCTCGATGATGATTTGAGCGAATTCTACCGATTGGTTAAAAGAGAAAAAATCACCGCTTGGATTGTCAAGGCGAACGCGGGCAGACTGCTTCGTTCGCCGACGGTTTACGAAGATTTAGTGAAAACGATCTGCACGACGAATTGTTCGTGGAGTTTGACAAAGAAAATGGTGACGAATCTGGTCGAAAAATTAGGCGAACCGGCGGCGGACGACGTTGTTCGGGCGTTTCCGACCGCCGAAGCGATGGCGGGGTTTTCCGCCGATTTTTACCGCGAAGAAATTCGCGCCGGTTATCGCTCGCAGTATTTCGCCGAATTAGCCGAATCCGTCGCGGGCGGAAAACTTGATCCCGAAAGCTGGCTCGATTCGGATTTGCCGACGAAAGAATTGAAAAGAGAAATGAAAAAGGTAAAAGGAGTCGGCGATTACGCGGCGGAAAATCTTTTGAAACTCGTCGGAAGTTACGAAGGACTCGCGCTTGATTCGTGGGTGCGGGCGCAGTTTTATAAAAAACATAACGCCGAAACCATTTGCGAGGACGAGGAAATTGAAAAATTTTACGAAAAATTTAGTGTTTGGCGCGGACTTGTTTTGTGGTGCGATATGACGGAAAAATGGTTTGACTAAATATAAGGTTTTTTTTCTCAAAAAGCTGGTGGACAATAATTATTTGTTCATTTATCAAAATACAAATTGAAAAAGTCGCCAAAATTTCTTCAACTTTTTCAATATTTATGGCATCTGAAACTTTGCTGCGATAAATTGAATCGTTTAATTTATTGCATAAAATAAAAAAGGAGAATAAGAAATGAGAGAGAAATTAAAATTTATTACGACAAGTCTTACAGTCCTTTTTGCGATTTTCCTGTTGGCGGATGTCGGCGGCGCGCAAACTCGAAGAGCGCGCGGAAACGCATATTCAAAACAACAAGTTGAACAACTGCTTGAGATAATTGAAGAAAGAAGCGACGCTTTTTCCAATCAGTTAAACAAATCTCTCGACAGGAGCCGGTTGGACGGCAGCAGAACCGAAGACAACATTGCCGAGCGCGTAAGCGAATTGGAAAATGCAACCGATGAACTGCGGCGTGAATATGACCATAATGATACTCGTGGCGAAAACCTTCCGGAAGCTCGAAAAATATTAAATACCGCAACCGAAGTAAACCGCATAATGAACACTCGAAACTTTAGCAGACAAGCGGAAACCTCGTGGATCAGGCTCCGTGCAGAGCTAAATACATTAGCGCGAGTTTACGGATTGCCGTCTGTTGGGGCGAAGTCTTATAGATTTGTGGCGGGGCGAAATACTATTCCGGCACGAAATACAGTTGCCGTCCGACGAGCAACGATTATCAGAGGTTACAGCCAGCAGCAAGTCGAAGAGTTGCTTGAAAGAATAGAAGAGCGGGCTGACGACTTTACCAATCAACTAAACAAATCTCTCGATAGGAGCAGATTGGACGGCAGTAGAACCGAAGATAATATTGCCGAACTTGCCAGAGATTTGGGAGATGCGACTGATGAATTGCGGCGAGAATTCGACCATAATGATACTCGTGGCGAAAACCTTCCGGAGGCGCAAAGGATTTTGGGTGTCGCAACCAATATAAACCGTTTAATGAAAAGCAGAAACTTTGGCGGACAAACCGAATCAATTTGGGTAACGCTTCGTTCGGAATTCAATACTTTAGCGAGGATTTACGGCTTAGCGGCGGTAGGTGCGAGTTCATATAGATAAAAAGTTTATATTAAGTTTAAGAAAACAAGGCGAAGTTTCTGAAACTTCGCCTTGTTTTCTTAAGATCGAAAGATAATACCAATTTGCGTAAACATTTAAAATATAGTGTGGATTAACGCCGATGACACGGATTAAATCAAAGAATAAAATCAATAAAAATTAGATTTAAAAATCTGCCTTTTTATTATCTGCGTCATCGGCGTTAATCCGCGGCAAATAAATCTCATTTATCGAGCAACCCGGTATAAGAAATTAAACAATTCCTTCGAGCGGGAAAAATCGGTCAATAAATTCGACGTGCAGACGCGGAATGCAGTCCTCGCCCGTGCGTTTGTTGCGGACGACCGCGATTATAGTCGTGTTGTATTGCTCGCTTGTCAGACGCAAAAACGAGCCGATTTCCAGATCAAGAGTGGAAAATACGGATGCACCGCCAAGACTCAGATTTTCCGTGACAGTATGTTCCGAAGCAATCGTATTGCCGTTTGCGTCCATCACTTCGATGAGGAGCGACAAGGGAATCGAAAAACGTGATTGCCGCTGCTCGATTCTCGGAAGATGACTTTCATCCGGCACGGCGGCGGCTTCGGTGACGCTCCATAAACCTTCTTCTTCTCGATGCGTTATATCATAGAATTTGGACGGGTTTTGCAGATAACCATCCGGCGGACGTTTGCCGGTAAAGGCAACGCCGAGCGCGTAACTTTCGCCGCCCGCGCGTTCACCAATTGGAAGACAGCGGCGCACTAATCCCCAAACTCGATACTGCGGCTCAAGAAAATCAAAATTACGCAACTGCCGGGGCAGAGGCATCGTCATTTGCAGAAGCCGTCCGCGTTTGATCGGACGCTTTAATACAAAACCCGCGCCGAACGGTGAGATGTCGGAAAGGCGCGTTATTTCGTTCCAGGAGATAGATTGATCAACCTGAACTTCGACGCGAATCGGCAGCGATAAAGAAATTCGATGAATTCGCCGGGCTTCTTTTTGGGCGACGGGAGCAGATAGCATAAATCCTCCAAATTGAAAGTGAAATAAAAAGTGAATTTTTATTGAGAAAAAGAGATGTAAAACCTTCTGAGATTTTCGTTTAAGACTTAAAAGTAAAGGCTTTGCGGGTTGCGAAACAGGCTGTGCGCCTGTATAATTATAATACATACAAATCGGCATAAAGTCCAGATTTTTTTATGTTCAAGCCTTTTGCCAATAAACTCAGCAGACAGCAAAAAATTAGAAAGGCAGCTTTTAAAAACAAAGGATAATAAATGGATACAATTTTAGATCGTAATCAGATAAATATTGAAGACGAGATGCGGCGGTCGTATCTCGATTACGCGATGTCGGTCATCGTCGGACGCGCTTTGCCGGATGTCCGCGACGGACTCAAACCCGTTCATCGCCGCGTTTTGTGGGCGATGAGCGAACTCGGCAACACGTATAACAAGCCGTATAAAAAATCGGCTCGCGTCGTCGGCGACACAATCGGCAAATATCACCCGCACGGCGACACCGCCGCCTACGATACGGTCGTGCGAATGGCGCAGGAATTTTCACTGCGTTATCCGCTCGTTGACGGTCAGGGCAATTTCGGCTCGATTGACGGCGATAACGCGGCGGCAATGCGCTACACCGAAGTGCGTTTGCAGCGATTGTCGAATGAACTTTTAGCCGACATCGAAAAGGAAACGGTTGATTTTCAGCCGAACTATGACGAATCTTTGTCCGAGCCGAAGGTTTTGCCGACGAGATTTCCGAACTTACTCGTCAACGGTTCGGAAGGCATTGCCGTCGGGATGGCGACGAAAATTCCGCCGCATAATCTGACGGAAATTTTGACCGCGACGATTGCTCTAGTTAAAAAGCCGGAGATTACGATTGACGAACTTATTAAAATCGTTCCCGGACCTGATTTTCCGACCGGCGGTTTTATTTATGGACGCGAAGAAATTCACCGCGCTTACCGTGAAGGACGCGGCATTTTGCAAATGCGCGCGCGGGCGGCGATTGACCGCGTCGGACGCGGCGAACGTGAGAAAAATGCCGTCGTCATCACGGAAATTCCGTATCAGCTTAATAAAGCGCGTCTGATCGAGAAAATTGCCGAACTCGTCAATGAGAAAAGACTCGACGGCATTTCGGAAATCCGCGACGAATCGAACCGCGAAGGCATTCGCGTCGTTATCGAACTGAAACGTGACGCGATTCCGCAGGTTGTTCTCAACAAACTTTATAAACTTACGCCGTTGCAGATGTCGTTCGGCATCATCAATTTGGCGATTGTTGACGGACAGCCGAAAATTCTGAATTTGAAACAGATGCTCGAAGCATTTGTCGAATTCCGGCGCGAAGTCATTCGCCGCCGCACCGAGTTTGAACTGAGAAAAGCGCAGGCGAGAGCGCATATTTTGGAGGGTTTGAATAAAGCGATTGACGCGCTCGATTATATTATTCCGCTGATTCGCAGCTCGCGCTCGACCGATGAAGCGAAACAATGGCTGACGGCTAATTTTGCGACGATAAACGAACAGAAAACTTGGCGCGGCGCACCTGCCGACAAAACTCTGGCGGGATTTTTGAAGGAATTGCAGAAAGTTGTCGGCGATTTGAAGTTTTCCGACATTCAGGCGCAGGCGATTTTAGATTTACAATTGCGTCGTCTTTCCGCTCTTGAACGTCAGAAAATTATTGACGAACTGATGGCAATTCTCAAACATATCGGCGAACTTGAATCAATTCTTCAAAACGAACCGCTGCTTCGGCAGGTTATCATTGACGAGTTGCAGGAAGTCAGAAAAAACTTCGGCGACGAACGGAAAACGGAAATCGTGGATGCTGGCATCGAACTGAAAATCGAAGATTTGATTCCCGACGAAGAAGTCGCCATTACGGTGACGAAAGCCGGTTACATTAAACGCACGCCGGTTTCGATTTACTCGAAACAAGGTCGCGGCGGCAAAGGTCGTTTGGGCGCGAAAGCCAAAAATGAAGATTTTGTCGAGCATCTTTTTACTGCTTCGACACACGCTTATCTGATGATTTTCACCGAAGACGGACAGGTCTTCAAAATGCGTGTTCACGAAATTCCCGAAGCCGATCCGTCGGCTCGCGGAAAAGCGGTCGTCAATCTCGTTCAGCTTTCATTGGAGAAAAAACTCGTTGCCGTAATGCCCGTGCGCGATTTTACCGACGACGTTTATCTGATGATGGTGACGAAAAAGGGAATTATCAAAAAATCCGCGCTTTCGGATTATCAAAACATTCGCGCCAACGGCATCAATGCGATAAACATTGACGATGATGACGAATTGCTTGAAGTTATCATCACCGACGGCACGAAACAGATTTTGATTGCGACGCACGACGGAATGGCGATTCGGTTTGAAGAAACTGATGCCAGACCTTTGGGAAGAGTCGCCCGCGGCGTTCGCGGCATCAATCTTCGACAAGGTGATTTTGTCGTTTCGGTCTGCGCCGTTTCGCAGGAAGGAACCGAGAAAATTCTTTCCATTTCCGAACAGGGTTTCGGCAAGCAGACGAAATCGGGAAGTTATCGTTTGACGAAACGCGGCGGTAAAGGCGTTATCAATATGAAAACGACCGCCAAAACCGGCAAAGTCGTCGCAGCGTTTCCGGTTGACGACGATTCGGAAATTATGATTATCACGCAGCAGGCAAAACTGATTCGGCTCGGAGTTGATAAAATCCGGCAAACCGGCAGAAGCGCACAGGGCGTAATGCTGATTCGCACCGGCGCGGACGATCTCGTCACGAGCGCGTCAATTCTGGAAGTTTCAGATGACGTGGCAGATGTCGAAGAATAAAAAATAGCCACAAAAAGGCACAAAATTTACAAAGAAAATTAAAAACAATCTTTTTTGTGAATTTTGTGCCTTTTTGTGGCTATTAATTTCCTATTTTATTTTTCACTTCTCATTTCTCATCTTTAAAGGCAGCTCCATTGATTAGCGACAACCATTGCCGGTGCGCCGGTTCCGCCCGCCTGACAAGGCGTTGTGTTGCGTTTGCAATTTGAGCAGTAAACCATCGAACCGTTAGCTTTTCCGGTCGGCAGCGCATTTTGCAGGAACGACAGCAATTGCGCCGCGCCGCCGAATTGCACGTCGGTTCCGAAAACGGTCGGATGTCCGGGAATGTTTTTGTCGTCGGGCTGTCCGGTCATAAAAATAACCTGTGCGCGGTCGAAATTGTTTTTCGCCGGACCGCCGCAGCCTAAAATAAGTCCGTCATAACAAAAACGGTCGCCGGTCGAATAAACGCGCAGACGCTCGTCGGCTCTAAAGGTTTGCGGTCCGTATGAATTACCGGTCGAAACGAATGTCCGCCGGGCGTTAAAAATAATCGGGTCGCCGAAAATACTGTTGACGAAGGTAATCGGATAAGAATAATCGCCCGCATAAGGATTTTTTACTTCGTTATAAACGAAGGAATTAGTCATCGCTTCGGTTTGTGAACCGATGACGGTTAGGTTTCCGCTGTCGAGAACATTGATAAAAGTTCCGCCTTTGGCATTTTGAAAACCGCCGCCGAATGTGTCCTGAATAATAACCATTCCGACTCTTTCAAAGTGCATCGAGTTGGCTTTCTGCGTCGCGGTTCGCTGCGGATTTATAAACAACCCTCCTTCGATTTTCCAATCGGAATTTCGCATATTTGCATAAAGTCCCGAATCGGTGTTGTAGATAAATCGACAATTTGTGAGTTTAACGTAATCGAACTGCCACGCGAGATCGGTAACGGGAAGTCCGTGAGCGTAGATGCCGCGAAAGAAATTGTTAAAAGCCACACCCTCGAATTCAACGCCCTGCGAAGATGTATATGCGCCGACGGCTTCGACACCGTAAGTATTTTGTGTGCTTTGACCGTAAAGTTCGATGTTCCTAATCACGACTTTTTCGGTGCATTCGCCGATGCGGAAAAGCGCGCGGTTTGCGCCGACGAGAGTAATGCGGCTCGTGTTTTTCTGAACGACGTTGTTCGTTGACGCGCCCGAATGAAGTCCGTTCGTGCCTTGAATAATAATTCCCGACGGCAGCGCGACCGGCGAACTAATCATATATTCGCCTTCGGGAAAACTCAGCGTCCCGCCGTTGCGCGTGGCGATAAAAGCCATCGCGCTTTTAACGGCGA
>JALYQJ010000542.1 GCA_030855875.1 Acidobacteriota bacterium | reverse complement strand
AAAACATCGTTTCGGTCGTCACAGGAATGTTTTTCGCCGTGTCCGCCAAACCGTAGCCTTTCGCCCAATCAATTTTGAAATCTTTGATAACGGCGATGCTCGCGCCCGAAACTTTGTAATATTTCATCCGGTCGGCGATATTCCACCTCTCGAAACCTTTGACGGGAACAAACGGAATCAGATTATTTTCGACCGCTCTGATTCGTTTGTCGGTTTCGGAGTTTTGGGCGAATGTTCGACCGACTAAACTTAGCAGCAGTATTGATAATAGAATAATTTGTTTCATAGTTTCCACTTTATGCAAATCCAATTTAACCAAGTATCAAAATTTATTTAGCGATTTATTTCGTAGGTTGCTCTCATTCAGATTCATTTTATTTTTTGCTTTATTCTGTTCAATTTTTCGCGCTAATTTGCATAATGTTTTTAAGCACTCCAACAGAGAAATATATTAGACTATCCCTTGAGATGGGGGAAAATTAACTTTTAGAAGGAATTTAACGAATGCCCGAACAAATAATCGAAAATTATCTAACGGAAACTATCGCCGCGTTTCGCAGTTATAAAAAACTTGCGGAAAGTGCGGTTGAACAAGTTTCCGATGAAGAATTTTTTAAGTTGATTGACGCGGAAGCCAATTCGATTGCCGTTATCTTTAAACATCTCGGCGGAAATCTGCGCTCGCGTTGGAGCGATTTTTTGATGACGGACGGCGAAAAGGCAGACCGCCGTCGTGATTCGGAATTCGTTAATTACGAAACGGACACGCGCGAAGGTTTGACCGAATTTTGGGAAAGCGGCTGGCGGATTTTGTTTAAAACGCTCGAATCTTTGACAGTTGACGATTTGGGTAAAACGGTGAAAATTCGCGGCGAAGATTTTACGGTTATCAAAGCGATAAATCGCGCTCTTGCTCACTCGGCTTATCACATCGGGCAAATCACGTTGCTGGCAAAACATTTTCGCTCGTCGGAATGGGAAACTTTAAGTGTTCCAAAGAATAAATCGGCTGAATTCAACGCTTATCTGGCGGAAAAAGAAGATAAAGGAAATTATCTGGAAGCGGCGCGGGAATTTACGAAAGATTTTGAAAAATTAGAAATAAGCGGGAGAGGAGAGTAGATTCCCGCTCAAATTTTTTATTGAAATTAATAACGACGAATGCGAACGCGGCTGACGAGCTGAGTTCTGGTCGTTCCGTTCGGACGATAGACAACGCGATAAGTTTCGCGGTATAAGATGCGTCCGCGACGGACATTGCGCGTATATGTGCGGACAGCCCGGCGATTGACAATCCGGCGATTATTACGACGATTACCGCGTCCGATTTGGACGTTAATTTGCGGTGCGGCTGCGCTGTTCGCCGTCAAATTGCTTGAAGTGTTTGTTTTCGCTTCGGCAGACGGCACGAATACTACCGCCGACAGCAAAAGTAATGATAATGATAAAAACTTTTTCATTGAATTTCTCCCTTTTGTTCAAATATATCGGGTGAAGCCGAACATCTCGAAACAAGAATATGTCAAAACTCGACCCGCGATTTAAGACGCGCCCGAAATAGTTATAGTTGACAAAAAATTTGTAAATTTGTGTAAAGAAGAATCTAACGGCTCAATTTATTATCTCGTAAACATCAATAAACAAAGCGAATCAGCCTTATAGTTTAGAATATCGGCATTCGGTTGTGATAATCTGAAAGCCGGTTATTTTATGAAAGCGATTTCAATTCTAGGTTCGACCGGATCAATCGGCTGTAATACTTTAAAGATTGTCGAGCATCTCGGCGATTTCAAAGTCGTCGCGCTCGGCGCGGGTCGCAATATGACAAAACTCGCCGAACAAACGGCGCGGTTTCAGCCCGAACTCATCTCCTGCGAAACCGAAGAATGCGCGGAAACTTTTTTGCGGGAACTTCATAAACTCGGTTTTTCCAACATTCCCAAAATCGAAACGGGCGAAA
This sequence comes from Acidobacteriota bacterium, assembly GCA_030855875.1. Lineage (GTDB taxonomy): Bacteria > Acidobacteriota > Blastocatellia > Pyrinomonadales > Pyrinomonadaceae > SXVE01. The sequence continues at coordinate 835 of JALYQJ010000542.1, read as the reverse complement.
AAGGTTTGATCGCGGCGGCAACGTGCGACGAAGCCGAAACAATCGTTTCGGCAACGGTCGGAGCGGTCGGTTTCGTGCCGACGCTGCGGGCGTTGGAAGCGGGAAAAAGAGTCGCGCTCGCCAATAAGGAAACGCTTGTGATGGCTGGCGAATTGATGACCAAAGCGGCGCGTGAAAATAAAGCCGAGATTCTGCCGGTTGATTCCGAACACAACGCGCTTCATCAATGTCTGCGCGGTGAATCAGCCAGCGAAGTCAAACGCTTGATTTTAACCGCTTCGGGTGGACCTTTTCGGACGAAATCAAAAGCGGAAATCAAAGCGGCGACGCGCGAACAAGCCTTAAATCATCCGAACTGGAAAATGGGCGATAAAGTCACGATTGATTCGGCGACACTGATGAACAAAGGCTTGGAAGTTATCGAAGCGCGTTGGCTGTTCGGATTTCCGGCTGATGAAATTTCCGTCGTCGTGCATCCGCAGTCAATCGTTCATTCGATGGTCGAAATGGTTGACGGCTCGATTATCGCGCAAATGGGCGTTACCGATATGCGCCACGCGATTCAATACGCGCTGACGTTTCCCGACAGAAAAGAAAGTTGTCTGCCGCCTTTGGATTTTGCAAAATTTTCCGCTTTAACATTTGAAGAACCTGATTTTGACAAATTTCCGTGTTTGGCTTTGGCTTATCGCGCCTTAAAAACCGGCGGAACGATGTCGGCGGTTTTGAACGCCGCCAACGAAATCGCCGTTCAAGCATTTTTGGACAATAAAGTTTGTCTAAGCGACATTCCGCTCATCATCGAGTGGGTGATGTAGGTACACGAAACGCTAAG
>JALYQJ010000522.1 GCA_030855875.1 Acidobacteriota bacterium | reverse complement strand
GCTGCCAACGCGAGAAATCTTACTTTTAATTTATTTATAATCATCTTGAACTTTCCGAGAGTTTGCGCCAATTATTATAGCCCAACTTGTCCAATAAATCCTTTTGCCGACTGTTCGATTTGGCTTTTACTTTTAACACGGTTTGAAAATTTTCTTCCGCCGATTCGATGCCGAATGCTTCTAAATCTGTTTGCCAGACAATATTTTCCGTGCCTTTGATATATTTTTCGACAATCGAACGAAGCTCTCCGCGCGTTTGCAAAATCTCTAAAATCGCCGAATTCCCTTCTTTGCGCGGATTCGGCTGGCGGTGCGTTTGATAGATACGCTGAAAAACTTCGGTTATCGAATTTTTTCCTTTTGAATGGCGCAAAACGGTGAGATCGCACAAAAAAGCGACGAGCATTCCGCGCGCGTAAACTTGCGTATTCGCTCCGTTCCAGCGATTTTTCGAGGCTTCGATAAGAGAAACTCTTTGGCTCTGCAAAGTATCAATACTGTGCGCCCGCGCCAGCGTGTCGAGAAAATCTTCAAACCGCAGACGATTGACGGCAACGCCGGTTTTTAAGGCTTGATAAAGCGCGAAACCTTCGTAAAACCAATCGTAATTTCCGCTCAGACTCAAATTATTCGGCATCCAGAGATGAAAAATTTCGTGGCGCAGTTGTTCGTGGAGACGCTGTAAAGATTGAGTTTTAAACGGCATTTCGGCGGAGTAAATCGTGACGCTCGCGCCACGCGTTTCGGCTTCCCAGCGTCCGAACTTTGCGTCCGGCGGAAATTTTCCGAGAAAGATGTGCGCGTTTTGATTCGGTATTGCTCCGAACATTTTTGTATAAAAACCGAAAATTTCCTCCGCCATCTGAAACGCTTCCGCGTCAGAAAACTGCCGTTCGCCGGAAATTAAAAAATTCAGTTTCGCGCCACCGACCGGAATTTCCCGCTCGCGCCAATTTTTCCCGACGTAAAAAACGGCTTTTTCGATGTCGGCGACTTCAAACGAATTGTCGCCGATTTTTTTTTCGGACGAAGTGATTTTCCAATTGTCGGGCAAATCGAAGGAGATTTTCGCGCCGACCTTTTCGCCGTTTTTCGCCGTAAACTGCGGCAGCAAATCGCCTGACATCAAAATTCCCTGTTCGGCGAAAATATGAGAAACGCGCGGCATCGCCGCATAATTCGCCGCAGAAACATCGGCTTTGATTTTGTAATTCCAGAAAACAAACGGCTTTTCGGCGACGAATTCACCGGCGGCGAATTTTTTATACTCGATTTTGCGTTTGTTTTCGTCCGTCAAATCAACGTCGGAAATTCTTTCGCCGAGATTTTCGATTCCCGCGTATGAAGATGCGAACGAAAAATTGTTGGCGTTTTGCATCGAATTCGCATCCAAGTTTACGCCCTGAATTTCGACGACGGTCGTCGATTTCACTGTTAATTTTATTTTCGCTTCGATAATCTGTGCCGACGCTGACTGAAATAATTGCGTAATCAGCACGAAAACGAACGCGGCGCGAAGAATTAACCTGTTTTCTTTTGACATCGAATAAAAATCGGAACTAAAATAGCAATTTGCCCGTTAATTGTTTCAGGCTTTTCTGCATTTCAAAGGATACAAATTTTATGAGTCTTATCAAAATAGTCATTTATACGGTGGCATTTCTATTGAGTCTTTTGTTTTTAGGACGCTTTTTTTTCTAAAACCGAACGGCAATTAAAAAGTGTTAGATTGAAGCTGCTAATTACCCAACACGGCTTGTTATTGGTTTACAGTTTGCACAAATTTGGATTTTTACGCGGTCAAATCTGACCGCTATTTTATTTTTATCCGTTGTTAATTACGCATTCGACGCTTTTTTGTTTCAGTCGGACGTATGAATTAACGAAAGAGATTTTGCCCGCGAAACACGCTAAAAGACGCGAAAAATTCTTGTAATCAATTTTGTTTTCGCGCTTTTTAGCGTTTTTCGCGGGCAAAAAAATTTCTTTTAATGATTTACAGATTGAGTCACTTCGAGTTTTTTATTTTTTTATGAGCGAATTACGAAAAATCAAGCGCGCTTTAATCAGCGTTTCCGATAAAACCGGCATCGTCCGATTTGCCGAAAATTTGGCAAAATTCGGCGTTGAAATCATCTCAACCGGCGGAACGGCGAAAACTTTGCGCGAAAACAAAATCGCCGTGACGGAGGTTTCCGAAATCACGGGTTTTCCTGAAATGATGGACGGGCGCGTCAAAACTTTGCATCCGAAAATTCACGGTGCGTTGCTCGCTTTGCGCGATAACGAAGAACACCGAAACGCGATGTCGGCGCACGACATCGCGCCGATTGATCTCGTCGTCGTCAATCTTTACCCGTTCGAGCAAACCGTTGCGAACGAAGACGTTTCGCTCGATGAAGCAGTCGAAAATATTGACATCGGCGGTCCGGCGATGATTCGTTCGGCATCGAAAAACTGGCGCGATGTCGCCGTCGTCACAGATGCGCGGCTTTATGAAAATATCGCGGAAGAATTGACGGAAAACGACGGCAGTTTGAGCCTCGAAACGCGGCAAAGACTGGCGACTCTCGCATACACGCGCACGGCGAGCTACGATTTGGCGATTTCGTCGCATCTCGCCAAACAGCTTTCCAACGATGATCTTGAATTTCTCGAACCGCTGAATCCGCTCGGAAATTTAATTTTTATCGAATCCGATGACTTCGACGAAAGCGATTCGGCTGTTGAATCGGCAGAACTCGCCGACGACGTTTCAATCGAACTCGCCAAAATCGTTGATTTGCGTTACGGCGAAAATCCGCATCAGAAAGCCGCTTTGTATCAATCCGGCGAGCCGGGCGGAATCGCTAAAGCCGAACAGCTTCACGGCAAGGAAATGTCTTTTAACAATTACGTTGACGCGGAAGCGGCGTGGAATCTCGTGCGGGATTTTGACGATTTGGCGGCAGCGATTATCAAACACACGAATCCGTCGGGTGTCGGTGTCGGCGCGAATAATGAAGAAGCATATCGTCGGGCTTTGGCGACCGATCCGGTTTCGGCTTTCGGCGGAATCGTCGCGTTTAATCGTGCGGTTGATGCAACAGTCGCCCAATCGGTCAACGAAGTTTTTACCGAAGTCGTCATCGCGCCGGAATTCGACGCAGAAGCATTGGAAATCTTTAAAACGAAAAAGAATCTGCGCGTTTTGCGCGTAGCGAAAGCGGAAAACGAAAACGCGCTCGAATACAAGCAAATCTCCGGCGGCTTTCTCGCGCAGACGAAGGACGTTTACAAAGTCGAAGCAAGCGATTTGAAAATCGTCACCAAACGTCAGCCGACCGAAGCGGAAATCCGGGCGATGCTTCTGGCGTGGAAGGTTTGCAAACACGTTAAATCGAACGCGATTGTTTTCGCCGACGGCAGACGCACGCTCGGAGTCGGCGCGGGACAAATGAACCGCGTTGATTCGGTGCGAATCGCGGCGATGCGCGCCGAACGCTTTGAACTACCGCTCGCCGGATGCGCCGTCGCCTCCGATGCTTTTTTCCCTTTCCGCGACAATGTTGACGAAGCCGCCGCGTTCGGCGTTTCGGCGATCATTCAGCCCGGCGGCTCGATGCGCGACACGGAATCAATCAACGCCGCCGACGAACACGGTCTGACGATGGCGTTTACCGGATTCAGGCATTTCAAACATTAATAATCCGTTTGAAAATCGTAACGCCAGCTTCTAACTGGCTGTTCAGACGGCATCTTGCCGTCTAAACACACGACCTAAATTAACAACACTCGGACTTGCGGCGGCTGGAAGCCTCCACGACAGCCAGCTAGAAGCTGGCGTTACATCTTTTGCGAATTTTCATATCCTTTTTGAACGCAAAGACGCAAAGTTTTTAAGGTAAAAATTTATTACATAGAACTTGATTTATCTTCGCGGCTTTGCGCCTTTTCGTTAAAAAGTACTAACCGAATTTTTGGCGCGATTGGCGGTTTACGTGAAAAGTTTACACGAAGAACATTGCCTTTCGCTTCCCGAACTTCTAAAATTCAACTGTAGAAGTATTAAATTATGAATCCGATTGCACAAAAAGAAACACCTGCTGCCGAAAAAAACGTAAAAGCATTATCCGCTGAAGATGACTCGCTTTTTTTATTTAACCGCGAACTAAGCTGGCTCGAATTTAACCGCCGCGTTTTGGAAGAAGCGTTTGAGGAAGCGAATCCTTTGCTCGAACGGCTGAAATTTCTCTCGATATTTTCGACGAATCTCGACGAATTTTTTATGATTCGCGTCGCCGGATTAAAAGAACAAATCGCCGAAAAAGTGAAAAAAACATCGCTCGACGGAATGACGGCGACCGAACAGCTTGCCGGAATCTGGGGAAAAGTGCGTCCGATGATCGGCGAACAAATGTTGTGTTTGGGCGAGGAAATTTTGCCGCAGCTCGCCAAAGAAGGAATTCAGATTTGCGCTTACAAGGATTTGAAGGCGGGCGAAAAAAAATGGCTCGACGCATATTTTCTCAAAAACGTCTTTCCGGTTCTCACGCCGCAAGCCGTTGACATCAGCCATCCGTTTCCGTATATCTCGAATTTGAGCTTGAATTTAGGCTTGTTTGTCGAACCGGACGAAACCGTTCATCACGGCAATCTGCGGCATCTTTTTACAAACCGCCGATTCGTCCGCGTTAAACTGCCGCCGAATGTTTCGCGGCTGATTGCGATTCAGGACAGCGAAACCAGATTTGCCGCGATTGGCGAAATAATTGCGGCAAACATCAGTTATCTTTTGCCGAATATGAAAACGAGCGAATGTTTTCTATATCGCCTGACGCGCGATGCCGACATCGAACTGCGCGAAGACGAAGCCGGCGATCTGCTACGCAATATCGAGAGCGAACTGCATCATCAAAAGCGTTTCAGCTTCCCCGTCCGTTTGGAAGTCGAGGCTTCGATGCCTGAAGAAATGATTCGTTATCTGACCGGCGCAATCGGTTTGACCGAACAGGACGTTTACCGGATTGACGGTTTTTTGAATATTCCCGACTTAATGCGGCTTTATTCGCTCGACCGCCCCGAACTCAAAGACAAACCGATAAAATATATGATTCCGAACGCTTTGCAAAAATCCGAGAGCGTATTCGATGTTCTGAAAAAGCGGGATATTTTAGTTCATCATCCGTTTACCGCTTACAGCACGGTCACGGATTTTATTGACGAAGCGGCGGAAGACGACAACGTTCGCGCCATCAAAATTTGTCTCTATCGCGCCGGAAAAGATTCGCCCGTTGTTAAATCATTGGTCAAAGCGAGCCGCAACGGAAAACAGGTCGCCGCACTCGTCGAATTAAAAGCGAGATTCGACGAAGAAAATAATATCGAGTGGGCGCGTCGGCTCGAAAACGAGGGTGTTCACGTTATTTACGGAATGCGCGGGCTGAAAACACACTCGAAAGTCGCGCTTGTCGTTCGTCACGAAGACGGGGAGTTGCGCCGCTACGTTCACATTGCGACCGGAAATTATAACCCGACGACTTCGCGGATTTATACGGATTTGGGACTTTTGACATCCGACGAGGAAATCGGCGCGGATGCTTCCGATTTATTCAATTTTCTGACCGGCTATTCGTATAAAACCGAGTACCGCAGTTTGCTGATCGCGCCGATAAACCTGCGCGAGCGGATGATCGAAATGATCAACCGAGAAACAAAAAACAAACAAAGCGGCAAGGAAGCGCGGATTATCGTCAAATCCAACAGTTTGACCGACGACCGGATTATTCGCGCGCTTTATCGCGCTTCGCAGGCGGGCGTGAAAATTGATCTGATCGTGCGCGGCATCTGCGTTTTGCGTCCGGGCGTAAAAAATCTCTCGGAAAATATCCGCGTCATCTCGATTGTCGGACGCTTTCTCGAACACAGCCGAATTTTTTACTTTTTGAACGACGGCAAAGACGAAATCTACATCGGCAGCGCGGACTGGATGCACCGCAATCTCGACCGCCGCGTCGAAGCGATTGTCCCGATCAAAGACGAAAAGCTGGCGCAATACTTAAAGGACGAAGTTCTCGGCGCGTATATGAAGGATAATGTTAATGCTCAAATCCTCAAACCCGACGGAAGTTACGAAAACCTAACCGCCGAAGCAGATGAAGTTGCCTTTGATTCGCAGATGTATTTTGCTGGAAGAGAGATTTAATAAAAGTATAAGGTCTGAGGAAAATTGAAATAATTATTTTTTCTTTTTAACTTTCGCCCTTTCCGCTTCGAGAATTTCAAACGCTTCCTGAATCGTTTCATCTGCCTCCTGTTTTTCTTCGATGTCGGCTTCGGGTTCTTCTTGCGTGTGTTCGGCGGTTGTTTCGAGCGACAGAGAAATAAACATCGGAA
>JALYQJ010000157.1 GCA_030855875.1 Acidobacteriota bacterium | reverse complement strand
TGTAAAATTACCTGTTCGTCGTCCTGCTCAAACGGTTTTGTCTTTAAAAACGAAGTCCAGCCGAGCATCGGTCGGCGTTTTGCGCGGGTCGTCAAAATCGTACTTGGAACTTCTTTCGCTTTTAATTTTAACTGCACTTCAAAATCGAGTTCTTCGCCCGTCATAAAGCGAATTATCGAAAGCAGCGGCTTGTAGGCGGTTCCGTTCGGCAGAAAGGCTTGAAATTCGATGAATTTCAATGAGCCGAGAACGACACGAAATTTTGATTGATAATCCCAAATCCGCGTTCCCGCAATTGCGGTTACGCCGAGCGCGCTGTTGGCTTTGCCAAGTCGGGTAATACTTTCTTCATCAAGCGATAACCATTGACCGCTGAACTGCTGAATTTTTGCTTTAACCTGAAAATAATCTTCCAGAATTTGTTCGAGCGCACTCGTCGAATGCGGTTTTTGCAAAATAAGTCCGCCATATGGCAAAAGACCTTCATCGTCCAGATTCATTCTGCCGCGCAAGCCGGTTGTGCCGAGTCCGAGAAAATCATACAAATAAGCGGTAAAATCATCGTTGCCGCGTTCATACTGGACGGGAAAACGATATTTTTCCCACGCCCGGAAAAACATCGAAACGGCACGGTGCGAAAAAATGTCCAGAAAAGACCACATCGTTGTGTCGCCGTAACGGGCGCGTTCGATTGCGAGTTCCGTGTAATGAACCGGCAGAACGCCGACGATGCCGAGCATTCCCATAAAATTGACGAACATTTCCAGTTTTGTTTTATCGGAAAATTCGTCGTAGGTTTCCGTTATGTCGTAAATCTCGCTTGGCGGAAATCTGAGCGACGCATTGCTGCGAAAGCGCACGACTTCATTTAGCGGCGTGACGCTGCGCGTGACTGCCGAGCGTTCGGGAAATATTCTTTCGAGCAATCGCACCGCCTGAAAAAATTCAAACTTATAAGGCTCGTCGAAAAGTTCCTGATTTAAAGGTTTATTAATCATTCAGGATTCAAGATTCGAGATTCAGAATTCAAGATTCAGAATTCAAGATTCAAAGACTCCGAATTCAGGATTCGGAACTAAAAACTCTAATTCTTAAATCCTAAATCTTGAATCTTGAATCTCAAATCCTGAATTATAAAAGCACTTTTTCGCCGGTTCGCGGCGACCATCGTTTGACAATTCCTTCGCGCTGTCGGGTTTTTATGACGAGTTGGCTGAACGAATTGAGGGAAGAATAAATTCCCAAAAATCTTTCCAGCACCGAAGCGAAAACAAAGAGACCGCTTCCGACGAATTGATCTTCGTCGAATTCGAGCGTCGTTTCGATTCCGCGCACAAATCCGGCTCCGGTTCGATTACCGATTTGCCGCACGACTTTGCGGCTTTCGATTCCGGTGATTCCGAGTATTTGTTTATGCGTCACCGCCGAATCGTTAAAATTGTAAAGCTGCAAAATTTCCTGCAACGCTTCGGGAACACCGTCTTGATTTTCGACCAGCGACAAATAATTTAAATTCAAATGCGAAATAAGCCGCCACTGCGCCGCTCGTCGGCGCGGCGGACGAATCGTTTCCGTCGGTTTGGTCAAACAACGAATCCGCGAAATCAGAGCCGTTCCTTCGACTTCAAAATCGCCTTCTTTACTGCCGAACGGAAGCCGCGCCGGTAAATCACGATTCGTGCAGGTGCTTTTAACGGTTAAAACTTCTTCCGCCGGGACGCGCGGATTGAAATTCGTATCAACCAGCGTCATAAACATTTCCGTTCCTTCATCTTCGGGTCGCTGCGACGCGCGCCGGTTGGCATACCAGAAGACCTTCTCGCTTTGACTGTCGTAACTGTGTTTGTTTGAATAAAACTGGGAAAATTCGCGCGTCGTATTGGTGCGCGGATCGGTCGTGAAAACCCCGTCAATCGAATAGATTTCGGTTGATGATTGATGATGAACGTCAGGAAAAATCTGGTATTCGTATTTCTGCTGCGAAATATAAACCGGGTCGGTCGTCTGGTTAAAAAGATTGATAATCGGCGAACATCCGAGCATAAACGTATCGTTTGTAACGGGAGCGCGCGGCGGCGTAATATTTTTCAGGTTTATGACAATATCGAAATGACTGCCGAATTTTTTCGCGGCAGCCTGCTCAAAACCGAAAATATCGAAAAACAAAAATTTGTATGGAAATACAAAATATTCGGTCAGCAAACGATAGCCTAAAAACGATTTTTTAGAAAATGGAAGCATTCCTTCGTCTTCCCCGAAACCGACCTGCCCGATGGCATCGCTCGATAAAATAACCGGATCGGGCAATTTTAGCTGAAAATTGCTCATCGTCATCAATGTTTTATTGCCAATCGGAGTTTCTTTCGGCTGAATTTCAACGGTTGAAGAATGATTGAAAATCAACTCGTAAAGCGGATAAACAAGCTGCGGGTCGCCGTTGAGAAAAAAACGCAGATACTTTAACGGCTCGCCCGTTTCGGCGGTTTTCAGCTCCGAAAGTTTGGAATCTCCGAAACATCGCAGACTCAGACGAATCTGGCTGTCCGTCAATTTTCCCTGCGCGTTGGGCGGAGCCGCCGATTCGAGCGCGGCGGAAAGAATTTCGACCGGAACGAGCTGCACGTCGTAGCTCGTTTGAAAACGGCACGGCGAACCGTCAATCGGACGCGAATAAAGTTTTGCGCCGCGTTCGACATTTTGAATCGAAGTCACTTTATCTTTCGGCGAACCGAAGATGAATTGCGAAATCGCCATCGAAGGAATCGGCGAAAGATAGTGCGGATAAAGAATATTGAGAAATGATTCGGTAATTTCCGGCAGTTCGTCGTCGAGTTTTAACTGCACACGACCCGCCAGAAAAGCGAATGCTTCAATCATTCGCTCGACGTGCGGGTCTTCGATTTTTTCTTCGTCAATCAGCAGACGCGCAGCAACTTTCGGATATTTGCGGGCAAATTCCGCTCCCATCCGGCGAAGAAAAATCAATTCGCGTTCATAATAATCAAGAAGTTCGTCACGCATTATGAATGGAAACCGAAATCGAAATTGTTTTGTATAAAATTACAACCAAAAATAATTAACCGAAATACGCAAGCCGCTATTATCAATAACAAAACCAATAATAACTTAAAATTCGTTTATTTTTCTTCTACCTTAAACTCGCCGCTGCCCACTTGCAAAACCGTATCGAACACGACGGGTTCAGGTGTTGGTTCAATCCGCAGAATCGCCTGAATCTGGAATTTTACTCCTCTCTCCTGTTCATCCGATTCGACAATCGCGACTTTTAAGTTCATAAAACGAGGCTCGAAATTTTTTAGTGCCGTTTCAATATTGCGGATTAAACTTTTTCGGTCGTCAATATTTTTTGAGCTTAATCCGGTAAAATCCGGGAGACCGTAAACAGCGATGGATTTATTGACTTCTTCCAATCCGTCCGGCACTTTTTCGGCACTATGCCGCGTGTTCAAAAGCCATTCCAAATCGCGCCGCACCGATTGTTTTAACTCACGCAATCCCTGCGAACGCGATTTCGGAGCTTCGGATGAAACTTTTGGTTCAAAATCGAGCAGACGGTCAACAACTGACGGAGTAATTCTGATTTCACTGTCTCGCAATCGTATTTCTCCTGAATGATTACAGCCGAGCTTCTGAAGTTATTTAAATCTTGGAAGCTGTTTGAAAACTCAATTTTTTAATTGTCATCGAAGATGACGGACAATAAAGCGTAGGGTGAAACCCTACGTCCGGTGCAAAATTCAATCGCTCGCCGAAGGTGAGCAACAATCAGCGGTTATTTGTTCGACACTTTCAGCGTCGGAAATCCTACCACCCGACTGACGTAGGGTTTCACCCTACGCTTTATTGTCGGTCGCCTTTGGCGACGAAATCCGAGTTTTCAAATAGCTTCTTATTAACGGAAAGAATGAAACTAACCGGGAAATATTTTACTTCCCGGTTAGTTTCAAAGTTTTTAACTTCCAAACACAGATTCTGTGCTGCATTTTTGAGTTTCAAACCTAATATGTCAGTTAAAGTTAAACTTTAATTAGGACGATTCATTGGTCTTTTCGTTGTATTTCGTTTTGCCGACGCTCGTCAGTTTTCCGTCCGCGCCCTGCGACCAGTATTCTTGTTCGTAGGTTTCAGCCGTCAAACTCATTGATTCGCTGCCCAAACTGCCTTGACCTTTGCCGTTTTGCATACTGGTCACAAAAACTTTTTCCATTTTCAGGTGGTAGTAAGTTTCCGCCGATGCTTCGCCCGTCTGTTTGATAAATTTTACTTCGACAACCGGGAAATGTTCGCCCTTAAAGTATTTCTGATTAATTGCCGGGGTATGTTTTCCTGCAATTGTGCTGAATGAAACGCCGTGGATTGACGGTTTGCCGACACCGCTACCTGTTCCGACTATCGTTGAACCCGAGGTGGCACTGCTCATACTGAAACTTTGCAGTTCGATCCATTTTTCAAG
>JALYQJ010000525.1 GCA_030855875.1 Acidobacteriota bacterium | reverse complement strand
GCGCAAGCCGGACGCGAGAGTGTGCGCGTTCGGAAATTCGTCGGCAAACCGCTCGCCGTCGTGAAAGGCTTTGACAATCGGAGCGCAGCCGATTGATTGGACGGAAACCATTCGCGGACGTTTTCCGTCAATCAAATTCATTTTTTCCATTTCGTCAAACGCCTTCCACATTCCGATCAAGCCGGTTCCGCCGCCGGTCGGATACAAAATTACGTCGGGCAAAGTCCAGCCGAATTGTTCGGCGAGTTCGTAGCCCATCGTTTTTTTCCCTTCGACGCGATACGGTTCTTTCAAAGTCGAAACATCAAACCAATTTTCCGCTTCTTTTCTTTCAGCGACAATGCGCCCGCAATCGGTAATCAAACCGTCAACCAAAGTGACATTCGCTCCCGTCTGTTCGCATTCGATAATATTCGCTTTCGGCGTGTCGCGCGGCATAAATAAAAACGATTCCATTCCGGCGCGTGAAGCGTAAGCCGCAAGTGCGCCCGCCGCGTTTCCGGCTGACGGCGCAGCAACTTTTTTTACGCCCAATTCCTTCGCCATCGAAACCGCCGCCGACATTCCGCGAGCCTTAAAACTCTGCGTCGGATTGGTGGATTCGTCTTTGATAAAGAGATTTAATTTAACGGAAAGCGTCGCGGCTAATCGTTCGGTTTTTAGTAAAGGCGTAAATCCTTCGCCCAAACAGACGATGTTTTCATCCAGTTCGACGGGCAAAACTTCGCGGTAACGCCAGAGATTTTCGGCGCGGGTTTTTAGCGATTCTTTAGTCAAAGTTTGTTTCGCCTTTTCCAAATCGTAGCGGACGAGCAGCGGTTTTCCGCATTCGACGCAGAGATTTTGCAGTTTGTTCGCTTCGTGTATTTTATGGCAATTGGCGCATTCGAGATGTGTGACATTCATAAGTTGAATAATACAGGAAGAAGGGACGAGGGACGAGGGACAAGAGTCAAGAGTCAAGAGAAAAGTGACGAGAAATAACTTTAAATCTGGAACGAAAAATTAGACTTTCTTTCGCTCTCGTCCCTTTTCCCTTATCCCTCGTCCCTTCTCCAAAACTATTTCGTCAACATCGGCTTCAATTCCTTATGAATATTCTCGGTCATAATCCGTGCGCCTTCCGCGTTCGGGTGAATGCCGTCGGCTTGATTGAGGTTTTTGTTGAGCGCGACGTTTTCCAATAGAAACGGGAGAAACTCGACTTTGTATTTGTCCGCCAAATCGGAGAATGTATTGACGTATTCGCGCTGATAATCTGCGCCGACGCTCGTCGGCGCGAGCATTCCGCAAAGCAGAACTTTGACGTTTTTCGCCTGCGCTTTTTCGATGATCTGCGCCAGATTGCGCTTCATTTTATCAACCGGCATTCGCCGCAAAAGATCGTTCGCGCCGAGTTCCAGAATCAGAATCTGCACGTTTTCCTGACCTAAAACCCAATCGGCGCGTTCGAGTCCGCCGATTGAAGTGTCGCCGGAAACGCCCGCATTAATGACTTCGTATTCGTAGCCTTCGCTTTTAAGTTTTTCCTGCAAAAGATACGGGTAAGATTCCTTTTCGGTCAAGCCGAATCCGGCGGTTAAACTATCGCCGAATGCGACGATTTTCGGTTTACCGGCAACGGTCTGCGGCACGGCGAGCGGTTTATTTGCGTCGCCATCGAATTTTCTTTCGGCGGTCGAGATGCCGCAGCCGACGAAGATAAATGCCGAAAGAACGAAACTCAAAATTATCGTAGATTGTCGAAGATGATTCATAATAAGCAAACTTTGTTACGTTGAAATGCGTTTATAAGATGCAGATTTATTTGAACTTGTTCGCGGCTTTTTCGCAAGCTATTCTTATAAATGATGAATGGTGAATGATGAATGATGAATGAAAACTTATAAATTCACCATTCACCATTCACCATTCACCATTAATTTTATGATTGAATTAAAAAATGTAACTAAAACCGTGCTTTCCGGGGCGGAAGATTTGACAATTTTGGACGATGTTTCATTTGAAATTCCCGACGGGCAGTTTGTCGCCGTGACGGGCGCGTCGGGCAGCGGAAAATCAACTCTGCTCGGTTTGATCGCCGGACTCGACGCGCCGAGTTCCGGCTCAATTTCGGTTGACGGCGCGAACGTAACCGAAATGAGCGAAGACGATTTAGCCGAGTTAAGAAGCGGAAAAATCGGCTTTATTTTTCAGTCGTTTCATCTGATTCCGAGTTTGACGGCGTTTGAAAACATTCTGATTCCGATGGAAATCATCGGCTTAAAGGACGCAAAATCTCGCGCTGGAAAACTGCTCGAACAAGTTGATTTAACGGCGCGCGGACATCATTATCCGACCGAACTTTCGGGCGGCGAACAACAGCGCGTCGCCATCGCCCGCGCTTTTGCCAATCAGCCGAAAATTCTTCTGGCGGACGAACCGACCGGAAATCTCGATTCAAAAAACGGACAGCACATCTTCGATTTGATGACCGAACTTCATCGCCAAAACAATGTGACTTTAGTTTTAGTCACGCACGATCAAAATTTAGCGGAAATGGCGCAGCGGCAGGTTATCTTGAAAGACGGGCGAGTTTTGAGCGATCAAATAAATGAAACAACGATTACGCGGATTGACGCGGATTCCTAAAGGCAAAAATAATCCGCGTCAATCCGCGTAATCGTTGTTTCAAACTTCTTATGAATTTTATTTTTAATCTAACGCGGCGCGAGATTCGTTCGTCGTGGCGCAGACTGCTTTTTTTCTTTTTGTGCATCGCCATCGGTGTCGGTTCGGTCGTCGCGCTGCGTTCGCTGATTCAGAATTTGAGCCAGTCGGTCGGCGGCGACGCACGCGCACTGATGACCGCCGACATTGAAGTCAGTTCGACCAACGATTTTTCGCCGTCCGACATTCAGAAAATCGAAGAAATCATCAATAAATCAAACATCGTCGAAGACCGCAACGAAGCGATCACGACGACGGCGATGGCGCGCCCGGCTGTCGCGGACAACGAAACTTTGTCGCCCGTCGAACTGAAAGGCATCGAACCGCCTTTTCCGCTCGTTGGAAATTTCAGAATTTCGGGCGGAAGCCAGTTCGATTTCAAACTTTTGGAAAACGGCGGAACAGTAGTTTCGCCGCTTCTGCTCGATGATTTGCAGTTAAAAGTCGGCGATAAAATTCGCATCGGCGAAGGCGAATTCGAGATTCGTGCGACGTTTGACGAAGAACCTGGCGGCGCGAGCGGATTCCGGCTCGGACCTCGCGTTTTCGTCGAGAAAAAGGCGTTCGATTCTGCCGGAATCACGACCGGCGGCGGGCGCATTCGCCGCCGTATTCTCTATCGAACTTCGGATAATCCGACGGAAATCGTGCGGCAACTGCGCGAAAGTTTGAAAGGCACGATTTTAACCGTGCAGTCTTACCGCGAAACGCAGGAAAATCTCGGCGAACAATTTGCGCGGACGGAAAATTATCTGTCGCTGACCGGACTTTTAATTTTGGTTCTCGGCGGTGTCGGCGTGTGGAACGTCGCCAGAGTTTTTGTCGAGCAGAAACGCAAATCGGTCGCAGTTTTGAAATGTCTGGGCGCGAGCGGCACAAAAATTATCACGGTTTATCTTTTGCAGATTCTGACGCTCGGACTCGTCGGCAGTCTGTTCGGCGTGTTTCTGGCGCAGTGTTTTTTATGGTTCGCGCAGTATAAATTTAACGACGCTTTGCCGGCTTCGATGAGTTACGGCGTGCATTTTTCGACCGCGTGGCAAGGCGTTCTTCTCGGCGTTCTGATTTCCCTTCTGTTTTCCGCTTTGCCGCTTCTGCAAGTTCGCAATATCAAACCGCGTCTGCTTCTGCACGACGCGGGCGGCGAAAAATCGCGGCTTGATTGGACGAAAACGATTTTCGGCGTGGTTTCAGTCGTCGGTTTGCTCGCGCTTTCGGCGTGGCAAGCCGGTTCGCTCAAAGTCGGCGCGTTTTTTCTCGTCGGTTTGGGCGCAACTTCCGCCGTTTTGTATCTTTCGGCAATCGGTCTGACTTTGATCTTAAAAAAATTCCGCCAGTTCGGTTCGTTTTCCGTCCGGCAGGCGATCAATTCGCTTTATCGTCCGGGAAATCAGACGCGCATAATTCTACTTGCCGTCGGACTCGGCGCGTTCGTCGTGATGGCGGTGCAGTCTTTGCAGACGAATCTCGTCCGCGAATTCGATTTTACGCGCAATCAAACTTTGCCGAGCCTTTTTATTATTGACGTGCAGAAAAGTCAGGTTGACGAACTGCGCGGAATTCTCGAAGAAAAAACCGGCGAACCGGCGCAGACTTTGCCGACGATTCGCGCCCGAATTGCTTTCGTCAACGGTCAGCCGATGGATTTTTCGAGCCGCGAAACGCGCCAGCAACGCGGACAAATCGGACGCGAATTCGCCGTTACATATCGCCCGAATCTCGACAGCAACGAAACCGTCATCGCGGGCGATTGGTGGACGGACGGAAAAATTTCCGCTGTGCCGGAAGTTTCGGTCGAAGAAGAAATGGCGGCGCGTTTAGGCGTAAAAGTCGGCGATTCGATCACGTTCGACATTTCCGGCAGACAAATTACGGTGCGCGTCGGCAACGTCCGCAAAATTGATCTGCGAAACACGCGCACGGTTTTCATATTCGTTTTCGCGCCCGGCGTTCTGGAAAACGCGCCGCAGACTTTCGCCGCCAATGTCTTGAAAAAACTGCCGGAAACCGAACGTCAAAGGCTGCAAAGAACGATCATTGACAAATTTCCGAATGTCCAGATTTTCGATGTCGCCGATATTGTCGCAGCAATTCAAAAGCTGGTTGACAATTTCGTTCTGGCGATTTCGTTCGTCGGAAGTTTCGTGATTTTAAGCGGAATTCTGATTCTTGTCGGCTCAATCGCCCTGACGAAATCGCAGAGAATCTATGAAAACGCCGTTTTGAAAACTCTCGGCGCGAAACGGTTGACGCTGGCGGCGATTCTGTTCGCCGAATATGGACTTTTAGGACTTCTCGCGGGAATAATCGGAGCCGGTTTCGCCGTGCTGCTTTCCTTCGCCGTTTCAAAATATATTTTCGATATTGCCTGGGAATTCGATTTGAATCTAACGCTTCTCGGAATTTTAATTACGGCGTTTCTGGTGACAATTGTCGGCGCGATTGCGAGTTTCGACGTGCTTTTCAGAAAACCGCTCGCAACTTTGCGGTCGCAATAAATTTTAAGAGAATATCCACAAAAGGCGCAAAAATTAGCCACGAATTACACAAATTTTCACGAATTAATTTTTATAATTCTTTATTCGTGAAAATTTGTGTAATTCGTGGCTAAAATTCCTGTGTTTTAACCTCAAATATGTGAATTACGGCTGAAAGGGATGATTTGCCAGAACGGTTCGCATATTGACTTGCCCGAAAAGCGTTTCGAGATATGCGCCGAAGCGGTGAAGAATCGGAACGAGGTCTTTTTTGTCGGAAGTAACGAGGATTTCTTCGACGAATCTTTCGACCGTTTCCTTGTCTTTGTAAAAAAGAAAATGCAGAGAATTGTTGAGAAAATCCATTAGCTGCGCGTTCAAATCATTAATCGTCTGTTTCTCCGGTTTGTGTTCGACCGATTGGACGACTTTTGAAATATGCCATAAATCGCGGCGCAAAATTTTCGACTGCTCGAATTTCGTGTAAAAAGACGGGAAAATCTGATGCGATTCGATATTCGGCTCGACGAGTTGGGCGAAACCGACGAGAGTTTGCTGAAAACTGTGATTGAGAAGCGCGTAAGCAGTTTCAATCTTCGCATAAACCGAAGGTGTCGGGCGAATTCCGACGAGTCCGACTAATTCCTGATTGTAAACTTTTTTAAGTTCGAGCGAAGCCGTGTATGCCGCGCCGTCGAGCGCAGCAAATAAAGGATTTTCTTCGTTTGTGAAACGCAAAAGCCGGTTGTTGATAAAAGCGATCATTTCCTGAATCTGCTCGTGAACGCGCGAGAAAATCAGCAAAGTCGGTTTCAGCGGTTCGTCCTTTTCGAGCATTCTTTCGACGACGCTGAGCCATTTTAAGATTACGGCGAAACGCGGCAGAATGCTCTGCAAATCAGTTTGTCCGCCGAACGAGCGGCTTTCGAGAAGTTTTCGCAGTATTTCGGGCAAAAATTCCTCGCCCGATTTTTCCGCCATTCTTACTAATTTTTCAAAACCGTCGGTTGATTCTAGACGTTCGCCCAAAAACGCGCTCCACGCCGTCCATTCGCCGAACCTGAGCGGCGCGGCGCGAAGCAAACTTTCGTTAAGCAAAATCGAATCCTTCAATGTCATCGAAAGTTTGTGAACATCTTCCGCCGTGATTTCTGATTCATTTTCCGCCGCTTCGTAATCTTCAAGCTCGTCTTTTCCGGTATTTTCAACCGGCGGAGTATTTTTTCGTAAATTTTTGCCGACCTGAAAATTTAGTTTCGAGCAGAGCAAAAGCGTCGAATGCGTTAGACGAAATTCCTTTGTCCAATCGCGCGAAGCCGCCGCCGAACGATTTTCGTCGGCGAACGAATGATTGCGAATATTCAAAAAACTTTCCAGCCCGGAAAGCCAAAGTCCAAGCTCAAACGCCGCATCACGCGAATCCGGCAC
>JALYQJ010000512.1 GCA_030855875.1 Acidobacteriota bacterium | reverse complement strand
GCGGCAGCAGCGGAATGCGGTAAACGCCGCTTTCGTCGCTTGTCACCGTTCTTTCCGCTCCAGTTTCGATATTCCTGACAGTGACGGTCGCATTGGCAATCGCGCCGCCGTTGGCATCCGTTACGACTCCCTCAATTTGTCCGTTGTTGGCTTGTGATTGAGCCGGTGTTTGATCAAAACTTGCGAAAACGATTGCTGAAAGCAACAGACAATAAGAAAATACACGCATCACTGATGTTTGCAACATTTATTAAACTATCTCCTTTTGAATTTGGAACGAAATGTAGAAGAAATTAAATTTACATTAAATCAATTTTAATTTTTTGGCTAGTGGGCTTTTGAAGTATTAAAAAAGATTACAATTCTTTACAGACTAAAAATAATAACCGTGAAATTACTTTGAAGAACGGTGAAATCCGCGTTCGATGTCGCGCATTGTCAGGCGCAGAAATATCGGTCGCCCGTGCGGGCAGGTCGTCGGCGAAGAAGTGTGTAAAAGGCGATCAATCAGCCACTGCATTTTTTCGGGCGTGAGTTTCATATTGATTTTAACGGCGGCTTTGCAGGCTAAACTGGCGGCAATCCGGTCGCGCAGAGTCATTTTTGCGCCGCCGCGTTTTTCCGCATCAATCGTGTCCAAAACTTCCGCCAAAAGATTTCTGACTTCCGACGCAGGCAAATCGGTCGGAACTGATTTGATCGCCACCGTTCTGCCGGAAAGCCGCATTAAACCGAAACCGAGCAATTCGAGTTCTTCTTCGACGAGCGAGAACGCCGCCGATTGCGCGGGCGTTAAATCAATCGTTTCGGGCAGCAGGAGATTTTGCGATTCTGGTTTTCGTTCTGTTTCCTTTTTACGGTATTTGTCAAACAGAATCCGTTCGTGAGCGACGTGCTGGTCAATTAAAAGCAAGCCTTCGTCGTCGGCGGCGATTATAAAACTTTCGTGAAGCTGTCCGATTGAACGAATCTTTGAAGACGAAATTGATTCGAGTTCCGCCGCCTTAACAAATCTTTCGGCGGAATCAAACAGCGGGATTTCGATGGATTGACGCGGCGCGTCTTCGATTTCTAAGTTTTGTAATCGGTTGATTTCCGAACTCAAAATTACGGCTTCATCAACTTTTTCGCGTTTAATATTATTTTTTTCTAGATTTTCCGCTTTTTCCTCGTAATCATTGGAAAAAACCGGCATTTGGAAATTGTCCTGAACAGTAATAATTTGTTCATTTTGATTGACGATTGTTTCTTCAATCAAATCGTTTTTTTCTTCGGCTAAAGTAGGATTTTGAGATTCGTCGTTTGCAAGCTGAAAATCAATTTGCGTTTGTTCGTATTTCGCAGATTGATGCCCGGCGTTTGTCGCCGATTCGCCGTCTTGAAATTTGGAATCTGAAATTCGGGAATTTGAAATTAAATCATCCGCCGCCTCGGACAATTCTCTCTGTTGGATGATTCCGGCTTTCGCCAGCGAACCGCGAATCGCTTCGGCAATCGTTTCTTTGACGGCTTCGGAACGGCGAAATCTGACTTCGGTTTTTGCCGGATGAACGTTTACGTCAATTTCTTCAAACGGAATCTCCAAAAATAAAAATGCTACCGGATAAACACCGTGCGGCAAAACCGAACGAAAACCTTCGAGCAAACCGCCAGCAATCGTTTTATCGCGGACGAATCGCCGATTGACGAAAAAATACTGCCCGTCGCGCGTCGTCCGGCGTTCTCGCGGCGCGGAAACGAAACCGGAAATGTTAGCGACGTAATCGCGTCCGCCGCCGACCGGCAAAAGGCTTTCAATCAGTTGTGAACCGAAAATCTGATACGCTCTTTCCCGCAAGTCTTTAGCGGGCGAGAGGCGCAAATTTTCGCGTCCGTTGCTGGTTAAAGTAAAAGCAATTTCGGGATTGGCAAGCGCGTAATGCGTGGCGATATTCGTTAAATGATAATTTTCTGTCGCTTCGGAACGCATAAATTTGCGCCGCGCCGGTGTGTTGTAAAACAAGTCACGAACGCTGATCGTCGTGCCGGTCGAACGCGCCGCGTCTTTGACATCGAGCAGTTTTCCGCCTTCGATCAAAACGCGCGTCCCGCTGTTTTCTTCAACGGTTTTCGTTACTAATTCGATTTTCGCCACCGAAGCAATCGAAGCTAAGGCTTCGCCGCGAAAACCGAGAGTCAGAATTGCGCTCAAATCTTCCAAAACTTTTATTTTTGAAGTCGCGTGGCGTTCAAACGCCAGAATCGCGTCATCGCGCAGCATTCCTTCGCCGTCGTCGGACACGCGCATCAACCTTCTGCCGCCGAGTTCGATGTCAATCTGAATCCGTTTCGCTCCGGCATCAATAGAATTTTCGACGAGTTCCTTGATAACTGAAGCCGGACGCTCGACGACTTC
This sequence comes from Acidobacteriota bacterium, assembly GCA_030855875.1. Taxonomy (GTDB): domain Bacteria; phylum Acidobacteriota; class Blastocatellia; order Pyrinomonadales; family Pyrinomonadaceae; genus SXVE01. Next base: position 409 of record JALYQJ010000512.1, on the reverse strand, counting down.
GCCCGCCGCGATTTGATTTGCCAGATTGTCAGACAAAACTTTGATTTTATTCATTTATTCAACTTTTCGGCAAATTCTTTAACTGATTAATAAAACAAGAAAGTTTGCCCGCGAAACACGCGAAAAGGCGCGAAAAATTAAACCAAAAAACCACTATTCTCTCTTCTTTTAGAGTGTTTCGCGTGTTTCGCGGGCAAATTCTTTATGAAGCGGAATCGGAAATCCTCTCTCCTGCAACACTTCTATGTGAAGAGAAACCGCTTCGCTGAAATTTCGCAATGCTTCTTCGCGGCTTTTCCCCTGACTTACAACGCCCTGCAAACTAGGAACTTCAGCCACGATATAATCGTTTTCGCCGCGATATAAAATCACTTTTCTTTTCATATTTTTTACAAATAAATTATGCGAT
>JALYQJ010000498.1 GCA_030855875.1 Acidobacteriota bacterium | reverse complement strand
ATCCGGGTCCATCGCGTGTTCCGCGTCAATATAAGCCGCAATTCCGCCGACTTTCTGCGCCTGCGCGACGACCTGCAGGGCAAGCGTCGTTTTACCCGAACTTTCCGGTCCATAAATTTCGATAATTCTACCGCGCGGAAAGCCGCCGACACCGATTGCCGCGTCGAGACTTAAACAATTGGTCGAAATTGAGCCGATTTCTTCGACCGGACGCTCGCCGAGCCGCATAATCGAACCTTTGCCGAATTTCTTTTCAATATTTGCCAAAGCCGATTCAATCGCTTTGCCTTTTGATTCTGATACCATTTTTACTGCTTCTCCAGCCATTTATATTCACTCCTTCAAATACTGTTTTCAATAAACTGAAGTAAGTTTATCATAAGAAAGAGCGTTTGTGAAATCTTGTTTCACGAATGAAACATTAAAAGACGTTTCAATGTTAAGATTGGTATTTAAGGTAAAGCAAAATATAAAGTTGTGCAAGTTTTTAATTTTTGAAACCCGGAAATCTTGCCGTATTCTTTGCGCGATTATTCTTTGTGGTGTTTTCGTGCGGCGATAATACTGATTTTGATGCGAAATTTATAATTTTCGGAGTTGAATGTATAATGACGGTTCGATCAAAAACATAAGATAAAATTTCGATTATTTTGATTTGTGGAATTCTGTGCGAAGTAAAACCTGCGCCGGATTCGGAAAGATTGTAAACCAAAGCGGATTAAAAATCGTAGAAACCTGCAAAGTGTCGGAAGGCAAGTCGAATTTCAAGAAAATACTGTTATGAATTTTGCTGATTTTATCGGGCAGACGCTCGATTACAAATACAAGATCGAACGTGAACTGGGCAGAGGCGGAATGGGAACGGTTTATCTGGCAACGCACGTCGGAACGAAACGCCCGGTCGCCGTTAAAATTATCGCGCCCGAATTTATGCAGCGACAGGAATTTATCGAGCGATTTCGGCGCGAAGCCCGCGCCGCCGGACGGCTTCGTCATCCGAACGTCGTTAACGTGACGGATTTCGGGTTTGCCGACACAAACGGCGGAAAAGTTGCATATCTCGCAATGGAATATTTGGACGGCTGCACACTCGGCGAAATTCTTGAAGAAGAACAGCGTCTGCCTTTGGCGTGGACGCTCGACATTATCGAACAGGTTTGTTCGGCGGTTCACGAAGCGCACAAACAGGGAATTATCCACCGCGATTTAAAGCCCGATAATATCTGGCTCGAACCAAATCAGCGCGGCGGCTACACCGTGAAAGTTCTCGATTTCGGAATCGCCAAGCTCGAAGAAAATTTCTCAGCGTCGGCGGAGAATATTTCGATTGATATAAGCATCGCGCCGCAGCGAATATCTGCCGGAAGAGCGACAATTGCTGATATTTCTGATAATGAAACACTCGCCGACAAACGGCATTCGACGCAGTTTGCCGAATCAGCGACAATTCTCCAAACTACAAAACAAAATACGATGCTGCCGGAAGCCGGAACGCTGATTCAATTCGATAATTCAGGCTCGGAAAATAAAACCGCCATTTTATCTGACAATAATACAATTTTAGACGAACAGGCGGATGTCGGAACGAAGATAATTCCGGTGCAAATCGAAACTAAAAAGCCGACCGGAAAACTTTTGACCGATAATAACGCTTTGGTAAATCAAACGGAAACAAAAGAACTGACGCGCGTCGGAGCGGTTTTGGGAACGCCGCTTTATATGTCACCCGAACAGTGTCGCGGCGAAAAACTGACGGCGCAGTCGGACATCTACAGTTTAGGCGTGATCGCTTATCAAATGCTTTCGGGCAAAACGCCGTTCGGCGGCGATTACTTGAAAGTGATGGAAGCGCATAAAGAAACCGCGCCGCCGCCGCTCGAAGTCAAAAAAATACCGAAAAAAGTTAAAGCTGTGATTAATTCGGCATTGGCGAAAATCGTCGAAGACCGACCGCCGACGGCACAGGCATTTGCCGCCGAACTTCGCGCCGAATCCGAAGGCATCGGCACACTTTTTCGCCGCGCTCTGGTTATTTACAGCGAACATCTGCCGAAATTTCTGAGTCTGGCGATCATTCTTTATTCTCCGGTCGCTATTTTTACGGTTATGCAGTTAATCGTCGGTTTTTTAGCGTTAAGCGATTCGATAAGTGATTTTACCAAAATCGGGCTAAAAATTTTCATCACGTTAATTTCCACCTTTTTCGGAATTTTTTGCGGTTATCTGGTTTTCGGCACGACGACGTGGTTAGTCACGCAGATTTTATCCGTCCCGCTGCGTCCGGTGCGGCTGCGTCCGGCACTCGAAGCGACGCGCCGAAGATGGAAAACTTTTGCCGGAACCGGAATGCTGTCGGCGATTTTGACGCTTGCCGGTTATATGCTTTGTTTTGTTCCGGGAATGATTTTTTCGGTCATTTGGGCATTGGTCGCGCCGGTCGTGATGATGGAAAATCTGCGCGGTTTTGCCGCCTTGAAACGCTCGAAAACTCTTGTCAAACGGTCGCTTTTAACGACGATGGGAATGATTTTTATAATGTT
>JALYQJ010000455.1 GCA_030855875.1 Acidobacteriota bacterium | reverse complement strand
GTAAAGACCGGCAACCGATTGCATCTTTTAAATATGGGCGGCGTGATCGGTATCTGCAAAGGTCATCATTCTTCGCTGTCGGACGCGATTGAGACGGAAGTTTTGGGAATCGCCTGCGATGAAAACGAAACGGTTTTGAATATCGGCGATAATGCATTAAAACCGACTGAATTTCTCGAAAAATCCGCGCACATTGTGATTGTCGCGGGAACTTGTATGAATTCGGGCAAAACGGTGGCGGCGACAGAAATTATCAAGCAAGCCGCTCACGCGGGATTAAAGGTTGCGGGTGCGAAAATGTCGGGCATCGCCTGTTTGCGCGACACGCTCAATATGCAGGACAGCGGCGCAGGTTGGACGGCGAGCTTTCTCGATTGCGGTTTGCCTTCGACGGTTGATTACGGTGATTTGTCGCCCGTTGCGAAAGCGATTTTGAATCATTTGAATTCATTCGAGCCTGATTTAATCGTCGTCGAACTCGGCGACGGCATCGTCGGCGGCTACGCGGTTGATTCGGTTTTGAAGGACTTCGAGATTAAAAACGCGATTTCGTCGTTCGTCTTTTGCGCGTCGGATTACGTCGGCGTAATCGGCGGAATCGCGGTTTTGAAAAATCTCGGCATCGAAATTGACGTTATCGCCGGTTCGGTCACGGATTCGCAAATGGGCGAAGATTTTGTGCAGAAACAATACGGCATCAACGCCGGAAACGCCCGGCGAGACGGTTTGCGATTGTTTGAATTGATAGATTTTGCGAAGCGGAAAGAATTGGCTTTTGCGTAAAAGTTTTTGAAATTAATAAATTGCCACTAGCTTCAGCTAGTGGATAGAATAAATGAAGACAAGGCTTTAGCCGAATAAATTCAGATAATTTCCGAATGGCTTCAGCCTAATTTGTGCTAAAGCAAAAAGGATGATTGATATTTTTATAAATTCGGCTAAAGCCTTTTGCCTTATTCAACTTAACCACTAGCTGAAGCTAGTGGCAATTTAAAAAGCGATTGAAATTTTATGAAACAAAGCATCTCGCACATCGCTTTGGTCGTCGCCGATTACGACGAAGCGATTGAGTTTTACACCGAAAAACTCGGCTTTGAATTGCTCGAAGACACGCCGCAAAGCGAAACAAAACGATGGGTTTTAGTCGCCCCGAAAAACTCCGACGGCTGTCAATTACTACTGGCAAAAGCGGTCGGCGACGAACAAACTTCGAGAATCGGAAACCAAACCGGCGGGCGCGTTTTTCTCTTTTTACGCACTGACGATTTTGGGCGCGATTACGAAAATTACCAATGGAAAGGCGTAAAATTCGTCCGCGAACCGAAAACGGAAGATTACGGAACGGTCGCCGTTTTTGAAGATTTATACGGCAATCTTTGGGATTTGGTCGAGTTCAAAAACAAATAATATGATTGAAAATTATATTCCTCCGAAAACAATTTCTGAATTAATTGAACGATATAAAAACGGTGAGCGATATTTTGTCGAATGTGATTTGTATGATGAAGTTCACGACTTGCGAAATTTGAATCTTGAAGGAATTAACTTATCAAAATCTTTTCTTTTAGCAGATTTTCGACAGGCAAATTTAAGATGCGCAAACTTTTATCAAGCTAATGTAAAAACTTGTGATTTTCGCGGAGCGGATTTAGCCAATGCCACTTTTGAAGACTCGGCAATTGATTCTGCTTTATTTGAAGGAGCAATCTTAGAAAATACTAATTTTGAAAATGCAGGGTTTTATGGATGTTTGTTGAAAAAAGGTGAAATTCCTGATTGATAATTTTATGCAAAACCGCGACATTGACAAAATTATTGAAGCTGTTAAAACACAATTTCCAAACGTGATGGTTGAGCAATTAAAAGTAACTCATCCAGCGGATGATGATGGAATTTGGTATTTCTGGCTTGGAGAAAAAACCGATGATGAAATTCAGGTCGAAAATTCTTATGGTCAATGTCCGTTTTCCCTTTCGACTTTTAGAAATAACGAATTAAGGTTTGGTAATACTGTTGATGAAGTTGTGAATTTAGTTTGTGAACATCTGAAAACATCAAAATACAATAAATGAATGACAAAATAAAAATCGCAATCTTCGGCGGTTCGGGTTACGGCGGAAGCGAGCTTTTGCGGATTCTGCTGTTTCACCCAAATGCGGAAATTGTGCTTGTAACAGCGAACGAACACGCGGGAAAGGCGGTTGGCGAAGTGCATAAAAATTTGTTCTGTTTGACGGATTTGAGATTTGAAAAATCGCCGGAATATTTATCGAAACTCGAAACGGTTGATGTCGCATTTTTCGCTCTACCGCATGGTCAGGCGTTGAATTTGATTCCGCAATTGCCGGAAAATGTAAAAGTCGTTGATTTGTCTGGCGATTTTAGAATCAATGACGCGGACGTTTTCAAGCAGTTTTACAAATTCGAACACACGGCGACGGATTTACAGAAAAGTTTCGTTTACGGTTTGACCGAAACAAACCGCGAACAGATAAAACAGGCGAATTACATCGCCAATCCGGGCTGTTTTGCGACGGCGACACTGCTTGCGCTTGCGCCGATGGTGAAAAGCGGTTTGCTGACGGGGAAAATTATCGTTGACGCAAAAACCGGCTCATCGGGTTCGGGTGCGAAGGCGGCGGCGAATACGCATCATCCGCAGCGAATGAATTCGTTTTACGCCTACAAACCATTTACGCATCAACACGTTCCCGAAATCGAACAACATCTTAAAGAAGTCGGCGAATTTACCGGCGAGTTCGTTTTTATGACGCATTCGCTTCCGGTTTCGCGCGGCATTTTCGCGTCGTGTTATCTGGGAACGACGGTGAATCTGACGACCGAAGACGTAAAAAATCTTTACGAATTATTTTACAAGGACTCATTCTTTGTTCGCATCGTCGAAAATTCGCCCGACATTAATTGGGTGAAAACGACAAACTTCTGCGACATCGCCGCGCATTCAAACGGCAAACAAATTGTCGTTTTTTCGGCAATTGACAATCTCGTCAAAGGCGCGGCGGGACAAGCGGTGCAGAATATGAACTTGATGTTTGGTTTGGACGAGAAAACCGGATTGATTTTTATGGGAAGCAATCCATAAGAAATTTGAAACCACAGATTTACACAGATGGACACAGATTTTTTTGATATGAAACACGAATTGTGGAAAGAAAATGAAGGTTGTCAGACATTTTGTTTTGCTGGTTCGATGGGCGATGGCGCAAGGGCTTTGATGGATGAAAATGCAGAATTAATTTGCACTATTGAAGCTGACAGTCATTTTGAAGCAATGACGAAATACTACGACTTTATGGATTGGGGTGAGTACAAAACAGAATTTGAACAAGACAAAGAACCTTATTCAGAAAAATGGGTAAAAACTCAGCAATAAAATTCTTATCTGTGTTCATCTGTGTAAATCTGTGGTTTCATAAAATCTTTTCGTGACTTTTCGTGTTTGTTCGTGGCAAAAACTCTTATGAACTTTACTGAAATAGAAAATCTGGAAGAACAATTTCAACTCGCCACTTACGCGAAGATGAAGATTGCCGTCGAAACCGGCAGAGGCGCATGGATTTGGACGAGCGACGGCGAGAAATATCTCGATTTATACGGCGGACACGCGGTTTGCGCGACCGGACACGCGCATCCGTTGGTCGTCGAAGCGTTGAAAAATCAAGCCGAAAAAGTTTTGTTTTATTCAAATCTGGTTTATTCGGAAGTTCGGGCAAAGGCGGCTGAAAAACTCGTTTCGATTGCGCCTGAATCAATTACAAAAGCGTTTTTCTGCAATTCGGGAACGGAAGCAAACGAAAACGCGATGCGAATGGCGCGATTTGCGACCGGAAGAGAAAAAGTTATCACGTTCTCAGGCGGTTTTCACGGCAGAACGGCGGACGCGATTTCGGCGACTTTTTTAGGGAATTATCGCAATCTCGGCAAACCTAACGTGCCGCATCACGTTTGCGCCGAATTCGGCGACATCGAAAGTGTTCGCTCTCTGGCTGATTCAGAAACGGCGGCGATAATGCTTGAGCCGATTCAATCAATGGCGGGCGTAACGGAAGCCGCACCGGAATTTTTTCGCGCTTTGAGAGAAGTCTGTAACGAACACAGCATCGTTTTGATTTTCGATGAAGTGCAGACCGGAATCGGACGCACCGGAAATTGGTTTTTCAGCGGTTCGTCTTTGGCTTGCGACGTGGAAGCCGACATTATCACACTAGCCAAATCTTTGGGCAGCGGCGTTCCGGTCGGAGCGTGTCTGGTTAATGACTGCATTAGCGAAACGATCAAAACCAATGATTTAGGCACGACTTTCGGCGGCGGAATGTTGGCGATGGCAGCGGTTGCGGCGACGATTGAAGCGATTGAAATTGACGAAATGCGTGAAAATATCGCGGAAATCGAAAATTATCTGCGCGAACGATTAACGGAAATCGAAGAAGTTAAAACTTTGCGCGGCAAAGGCGGACTTCTCGGAATCGAATTTTATGAAAACTGCAAACCGATTCACGCCAAATTGCTGGAAAACAAAATTATCACGGGAACTTCGAGCAATCCGAATGTTCTTCGTCTGCTGCCGCCGTTGTGTGTTAAAAAGGAAGAGATTGATTTGTTGATTGATGTTTTGGAAAAAAGTTAGCCAAATGTAATTGTCGAATCAAAATGTCTGCTTTTTTTAGATTTTTATTTTTCGGAGACGAAAGCCGAAGATTACAACAATCAGACGGTAAATTATTTCAACGATGATTATTCGCTTATTGATATTTTTATTAGCCTTTATTCCCAACCTTGCGTCATCAGCGATTTACGCGCAAACGCCGCCGACAGGCAAATCCTACAGTTCGGATAAACCGCAGCGTCCGGCGACGACTGCGCCGCAATTTCCCTCGCCTGTTACATTTACCGACATTTCAAAGCAAACCGGAATAAATTTTAAGCACGAATCTTCGCCGACATCGCAAAAATATCTGCTCGAAACGATGGGCGCGGGTGTCGGTTTAATTGATTACGATAACGACGGGCGGCTCGACATTTTTCTGACGAACGGAGCGCATCTGCCCGACCCGATGCCGAAAGGCAAAATGCCGGACAAATCCGACCCGAAATTTTGGAATCGTTTGTATCGGCAAAAATCAGACGGCAAATTTGAAGACGTGACGGAAAAAGCGGGAGTAAAAGGCGCGGGTTACGGATTCGGTGTTGCCGTCGGCGATTACGACCGCGACGGTTTCGCCGATTTGTTCGTCACGCATTACGGTGGAGCGGTTCTTTACCGCAACAACGGCGATGGAACATTTACCGATTCGACGAAAAAACTCGGTATCACGGTTGACGGCTGGGCGACGAGCGCGGGATTTTTCGATTACGACCGCGACGGACGGCTCGATTTGCTGGTCACGCGCTACGTCGTCTGGGATTTTGAGACCGGCGCGTTGGTTTGCGGCGACGCCCGTCCCGGCTATCGCGCCTATTGTCATCCAGACAATTTCAAAGGTTCGACCGCGCTTTTGTTTCATCAAAAAACCGAAGGCACTTTTGAAAATGTTTCGGAAAAATCGGGCATCACGCAAACCAAAGGTAAGTCTCTCGGCGTAGCCTTTGCCGATTTTGACGACGACGGCTGGACGGATATTTTTATCGCCAATGACAACAGCGAGCAGCAGTTTTTCCGCAATCTCGGCGACGGGCGATTTGAAGATTCCGCACTCGCTGCCGGTGTTGCTTACGACGACAAAGGAAAATATTTTTCGGGAATGGGAGTTGATGCCGCCGATTACGACGGCGACGGGCGACAGGACGTTTTCATCACGGCACTTTCAAACGAAACTTATCCGCTTTATCGCAACACGGGCGAAATGCTTTTCGATTACGTTACGCAGTCGAGCGGTGTCGCGCAAATCACGATATTAGGCGCGGGCTGGGGCGTAAAATGGATTGATGCCGACAACGACGGGCGGCGCGATCTGTTCGTCGCGCAGAGCCACGTTCTCGACACGATTGAAAAAACAAATTCGCTTTTGAAATATAAACAATCGCCGCTTTTGATGCGAAATACGGAAAAGGGTTTTCAAAATGTATCGCTGGCGGCGGGCGACGTTTTCAAAACGGATTTGGCGGCACGCGGAATGGCGGCGGGCGATTTGGACAACGACGGCGACACGGACGTTATAATTTCTCAGACAAACGGCGCACCCGTCATTCTGCGAAACAACGGCACGAAAAATCACTGGATCGGAATAGATTTGCGCGGCGGCGCGAAAAGCCCGCCGAACGGTGACGGCGCAAGAATCATTGTGACGGATGCAAACGGCAGAAAACAATTTTTCGACGCGAGTAATTCGGGCAGCTATCTAGCAGCTAATGATCCGCGCATCATCGTCGGTTTAGGGGTTGCGGCTTCGGTTAAGCAAATCGAAATTCGCTGGACGAGCGGAAAAGTTCAAACGCTCGAAAATCCGTTGATTGACCGCTATCATTCGATTAATGAAAAATGATATTTGAAGACAAAATGTCGTTTGTCAAAAAGTTTCGATAATATTTTAATGGTTTGTTAATAAATTTCTCTTTAATTTCGTTGACAGTTTAATTTGATGTGTTTACTATAGATTCACTTAGTTAAACGGTTACGCAAACGATTAAATTATAGTTCGTATTGGAACAAAAAAGTCGTTTGAATAAAAAACGCCGAAAATTTATCGGATAGGCATTGTTATCCCACTCTTTAAGAAACTTTTTGCCGACTATAAATTTAAGCTGTAACGGCGGATCAACCATCAATCTTCTGCTTTGACGAATTTTGTTAAAGGGAAAACCTTTTTAGCAAACTAAGTTGTTTATTAGGCATTTCTGCTTTTTTAATTTTATATCCCGGTTATTTTTCAATAAATTTGTCGAGGAGTTGAATATGAAATCGTTTAATCTTTTTGCTGCATTACTTCTGTTATTCATTTTCGGAGTTGCACCCGTTTTGGCTCAGAGCGACCGCGGAACGGTTCGCGGAACGGTAACCGACCCGAATGAGGCGGTTATAACGAACGCAAAAGTCATTCTGACCGGCGTTGAAAACGGTGAAAGTCGCGAAGTGACCACCGGCGATGAAGGAATCTTCGTCTTCCCGGAAATCAAAGCCGGACTTTACACATTAGCGGTCGAAGCATCGGGTTTCTCGCGCACTTCAATTGAAAATATTAAAGTTGACGTGCAGGGAACACAATCTCTCGCCGTGAAACTACAGCTCGGCGAAGTGACGGGAAACGTCGTTACGGTAGATGCCGAAGGCGTTACACTGAACGCCGACACGCCGGTTCGTCAAACATTTATTACAGAGCGGCAAGTCAGAGAGTTGCCGTTGCTAACAGGCGGAGAATCAGATGGACGCTCGCCGCTTGCTTTTATCTTTCTAGATAGCAATGTGAGCGGTGCGTCTGACAGCAGCGGCGCGACTAATTCATCGAAATTCAGAGTGAGCGGTGGTCAGGCGAGCGGCACGGAAATTCTGATTGATGGAGCCAGCGTCCGTCGCACTCAAAACGGCACATTTTTCAGCGAAACCGCTCCGAGTCCGAATGCTTTCCAGGAATTTACCATTTCGACCAACAGTTACTCGGCTGAATTCGGTAATTCGTCGGGCGGCGTCGTCAATTTTACTTTGCGCTCAGGCACCAATGAATTTCACGGCGAAGTGTATGATTATTTACGAAACGAAAAACTTAATGCCGCCGACATTGAAACCAATGCCCGCTGTGCCATTACAAAGAGAGAGACGGGAAGAAAAGATTGTCGTAATCGCGACAATCGAAATAATTACGGATTCAACATCGGCGGTCCGATTTACATTCCGGGTTTCGGCGAAGGAACGCCAATAGTTCGCAGTTTGAAAGACCGCGCCTTTTTCTTTTTCCACTACGAAGGTTATCGTCTTCGTGAAGGTCAAACCAGAACTATTACCGTGCCGACGCTGCTAATGAGAAACGGCAACTTCAGCGAATTGCTCAATACCAGCGACCCAAATGTTCGCCTGATTAACGGCGGAAATCCGGTGTTGATT
>JALYQJ010000518.1 GCA_030855875.1 Acidobacteriota bacterium | reverse complement strand
CCGTTTTGCCGACCGATTACGGCGATTTTCGCGCCGCCGTCTATGAAAACATCGTCAACGGCGAAACGCACGTTGCAATGGTTATGGGCGACATTTCACGGACAACCGAACCGGTTTTAGTGCGCGTCCAAACTGAGAACATCACCTTTGCAATGTTCGGCTCACGGCTCGGCGAAGCGTCGCGGGCGATGCAGTCATCTCTAAAAAAGATAGCCGAAACAGGCACGGGAGTGATACTCTATCTACGTCAGCGTGAGCATAATCTGGATTTGATCTATCAACTGCAAACCTACGCGCTGATGCAGGAAAAAAATTTGGATTTTCTGGCGGCACGCCGCGAAACCGGCTACGGCAATTTCCGCGATTACGGCATCGGCGCACAGATTTTGAATGATTTGGGTGTGCGTAAAATTCGCCTTTTGTCGAATCATCCGCCGCGCGTCAACGCGCTCGAAGCGTTCGATCTTGAAATCGTCGAAACCGTTCCGCTTTGAAAACGATGAAAATTCTTTACAGTTTTCGTGAAACGAAAAGTTTTACCAAACGACTTGTAAATTTGGTTTCCGATGAAGAATTCGCTAATTTTCAAAGACTTCTGCTCCAAGTTCCCGAAAGCGGTGATAGAATTCCGGGCGGCGGCGGAATTCGTAAGATTAGATTTCCGGCAAAAGGTAAGGGAAAACGCGGCGGTGCAAGGGTGATATACTATTTTGCAGTCAGCAAAGAAGAAATATTTTTGCTCGACATTTACGCAAAAAACGAAAAGGTTAATTTTAATCTCCCCGAACTGAACAGTTTAAGAAAAATTGTTGGGCAATGGTTAAGCGAATGAAAAAAGAAAACTTTGAACGACTTAAAGAAAGCGTTATCGAAGCGGGAAAAATTATGCGCGGCGAAATTCCTCCGGCACGCGAAACTATTTTTGAAATTGATATTGACGATTTACCGAAACCATCTGAAACTTGGGCGATATGCGTCGAAACCGATGATGAAGAACTTTTGATTCCCGGCAAGGTTTACCTGGCTAAACAATTGTCGGGCGGATTTTGGGTGCGTGATGAAGAAGGAGAAGCGACGCTCTGCCCGCAGGAATTTTTTGTTCCCGTCGAGCTTCCACAGACGATTACGGAAAAATTGGAAAATATAAAACGAGCCGCATAAATTTACAGCTCTTCCCAAGCAGTAAAGATGTCAGAAGAAAACAAAAACAACCGAGAAACGGACGAAATCGAACCGGCGGAAACGGGCGCGGAAGATAACGGATCAGATGCGCCCCCGCGACGGTTTTTCAGTCGGCGTAATGCCGGAATCGCGTTCGGTCTGACAGCGATTTTGGCAGTTTTGCTCGTGCTATTGGTGACGGTTTCGTATCGCTACGGCGTTTTCGACAATTACATCAAACAGCAGTTCGTCGCAAAAATGGCGGAAATCGGAGTTGTTTTCGATGCCGACGTTTTTCGCGTCACGGTTACGCCGCTTCAGCTTGAACTGAAAAACGCTACTTTTAACGATAAAACTACGGGCGAAAAATTATTTTTCGTCCGCGAAGCAAATCTCGGTTTGACCGTTCAAAATCTTTACGCCTGGCAATTATCGCGCGACATTACGATTGATTCGACCGAAATAAACGGCGCGGAAGTCTGGGTGAGATTTGACGAAAACGGCAAATCGAACTTTTCCAATTTAATTTTGGTTGAAGACGAAGCCGGTTCGCGCGTCAATTTTAAGTATGATTCTGTAAAATTCAGCCTGCGTGACGGACTCGTTCATTTCGGCGACGTAACGCGCAAAATTTCGGCGGACGCAAAAAACGTCGCGCTGTTTCTCGAACCGACGACTTACTCCGTTCCTGACGAACAAAAACGCTACAATTTTGATTTCACCTCGACCGAATCCAATTTCGTTTATGACGAAAGTACAGTTGCACCGATTGACATTCGCGCTCGCGGAATCGTAGATTCGCTCGGCGCGGAAATCAACGAACTAAAACTCACTTCGCCGCTTGGCGAAACCGTTTTGAGCGGAACGCTGACCGATTGGGAACGCTTTATTTACAATTTAAAAATTGATTCGACCGTTGATTTAACGCAAACGGCGACGATTTTTCCGTTGGGAACGACTCTGCGCGGCATCGGCAATTTCGGCGGAACCGTGACCGGCGAAGGCGAAAATTATAAAATCGTCGGCGAAATAAAATCTGACGCGCTTTCGGCTGACAATATCTACTTAAAAGCATTAAACGTCGCCGCGACCGTGCAAGGAACGAATTCGATGTATGAAGCGAACGGCAAAGCGATTGCCGAATTGCTCACGTTTGAAGATTTCCGCGTTGAATTTCCGCAAATCATCGGCAACGTGCGCGGCACGGGAACCGATTTCAAATGGGTCGGCGAGCTGCAAGCCGTCGCCGCCAAAACGCCTTTGGGAACGCTCGGCGGACTTTTTGTTTCCGATGCTGTCGCCGAATACAACGACAAACAATTAAGCGCGACTTTGGGAAATGTGCGTTCGGGAAGTTTCGTTTCGCCCGACATAAATGTTCAAAATCTGCAAACGCAAAACGTCCGCATAACAAATAAAGACGGCGTAACCGATGTCGCCGCGCCGAATCTTCGCGCCGGTTCGGTAAAAACCGAAGATTTTAATTTGCAGGGCGTAACGGCAAGCGGCGTGACTGTCAAAGACAGACCCGACCGCATTGACGCGGCGGTCGGAAATCTGCGCGTTCAGACGGCGCAGACCGAAGACGCGCGATTGCGAAATTTATCGGCAAGCGGCGTTAAGGTTCAAAATCAAAACGGTGTCAACAACGTCACGGCGAACGATTTTCGCGCCGATTCGGTTGACGCGGGCGGTGCGCGAATCGCCGGATTAAACGCTTCGGGCGTAAACGTGCGAAACGCGGGAAATGAAACTGTCGTATTCTCGAATAATCTAAAGGTTGCAAAACTCGAAACCGATGCCGCCGTTCTGGGAAGTTTGAACGTCGCGGGCGTTCGTCTGACTGTCCGGCAAGGCACGATTGAAGGAACTTCCGGCGATATTGATGCGGGAAACGTCGCTCTGACGAAAAGTGAAAGTCTGCCCGACGGCGGAACTCTGCAAAACGTCAAAATCGCTAAACCCGTTTTCGTTCTCGAACCTTCCGGGCGTTATCGCGCGAGTGCTGATATGAGTTTGGGCGGCGGAGTTTTGGGAAGCGTCACGCTCGGCTCGGCTCGGGCGGGCGTTGTCGTCAGTAACGAACAAATCGCGCTGGCGAATCTTTCGGCGGACGTTCTGGAAGGCAGCCTGAACGGCAATGCGACAATTGCGCTCAGTAATCGAAGCCGTTCAAACGTCAACGCCGATTTTACGAATCTCGATCTCGGAAAACTGCTCGCTTTGCAGGGCGGGCGCGTGATTCCGATTGAAGGCGAAACGACCGGGCGCGTTGATTTATCGTTTAACGGAACGGATTTCAAAACGGCGAGCGGAAATTTGTCCGCCGACATCACGGCGAATGCCGGAACTGCTGAGCGCGGACTCGTTCCGGTCGCGGGCAGAGTCGAACTGACGGCGGCGAACGGACTTTTTAATGTTGATACAGCGCGGTTGAATACGGAAAAAAGCGAGTTTACGGCAAACGGCAGATTCGATTTGAGCGGCAGCGATTCAAATTTAACCGTCGCGCTTAACACGACCGACGCGAGCGAAATCGAGCGCATCGTCAGAGTTTTGAATTTATCGCCCGATCTCGAAGAGCAACTCGATTCGTCGCAAATCGAGATTGCCGGAAATTTGAAATTTAACGGAACCGTCACCGGAAATCTGGCGAACGATCCGGCGGTCGAAGGTCGCGCGTCGCTCGAAACTCTGCGCGTTCGCGGACAGGAACTCGGCTCACTCGCTTCCGACATCTCCGTTTCGTCCGGCAGCATTGCACTCCGAAACGGTTTGCTGACCGAAAAAGACGGCGGAACGCTCGCCTTTAACGTCAATGTTCCTGAAAGCGGAGGAAATAATATTTCGATTCAGGCGACGCTCGATAAAGTGAATATCGGCAATATTCTCGCCGCTCTGCCGTTTGAATTGCCCTCGACGTTTCGCAATCTGCGGGCGGACACTTCCGGCACGGTAAATTTGAGCGGTTTGCCAAATCAGATGCAGGGCGACGCGAATATTACGGCGACCGGCGGAACGATTGACGGACAATCCTTCGACAATTTGGAAGCAAAAGCGACGTTTGCCGGAAATCTCGTCACAATCGAGAATTTCGCGGCGAAATTCGGTGACGGATTCGTTCGCGCCGACGGAACTTACAACACGGAAAACTCCGCCGTAAATTTGAACGTCACCGGCAAAGACGTAAAAGTCGAGCGTTTGCGCCCGTTTATTCCGAACAACGCGAGTCTGCCGAATATCAACGGCGTAATTGATTTGACGGCGCGAATAACCGGACAAGCCGACCAGCCTTCTACTTACAACGTAAATTTCAGCGGCATCGGGCGCGACGTAACTTTGGACGAACGCGCACTTGGTCAAATCGAATTTTCCGGCACGACCGAAAATCAGCAGTTAAACGCCAGTATTACTTCAACGATCAACGGACAAAAACAGACGATTGCAGCGAATCTGAATTTTGCGAACGATAATCTTCCGTTTCGCGCCGAAACCGTTCTCAACGACACAGACCTCGCGCCGTATATCAATCTCGCGGGTTTGCCCGGCGATGTTCCGGTAACGGGACGCGCGACCGGCAGAATTTTTCTCGAAGGTGATCTGCGCGGAAAGAACGCCCAAGGCGAGCGCGAGTTTTCGGCGGCGGGATTGCGCGGTTCGGCGGAGTTTACTCAGCTTTCGCTGCAAATTGACGAAACGCCGCTCGTTGCGACCGAGCCGGTTTCAATTCGCTTTACGCCGAACGAAGTCGTCATCGAAAACGCCAAATTTGCGGGCGGCGGCTCGAATATCGTCGTCAGCGGAACCAAGGCTTTGACAGCAAACGGCGTAAATAATCTGGCGATTGACGGAAATATAAATTTGAGAATTTTCAACGCGCTTTCGAGAGATGCGTTTTTCGCCGGAATCGCCAATGTTTCCGTCCGGCTGACGGGACCGAATGAAACGCCGCGGCTAAACGGTGTCGCGGAATTGAAAAACAGTTCGTTCGCGGCGTTTGTCGGTTCGGAACGACTCACTTTGGAACGAATTAACGGGCGCATTCTATTTACATCCAATCAAGCGCAGATTGATACTTTAACCGCATCGTTAGGCGGCGGCAGAATTGTTGCGGAAGGCGGCGCACTACTTGAAGGCTTAGAATTGCAAAGGTTCAGATTCAATGTAACCGGAAACAATTTCACCGCGCCTTTGCCGCCGGATTTTGTGACAACCGGCGACGCTCGCATCGAAATTACGGGCTTTCGTGAAGGCGGCGAACTCAACACGCTTATTGCCGGATCAATTCAGGCAAAACGGACGGTTTAT
>JALYQJ010000413.1 GCA_030855875.1 Acidobacteriota bacterium | reverse complement strand
TAGATAAAGTAAAAAAATCGAAAATTTATTTCGGCAACGCGACCGATATTTATATGCCGATTGAGCGGAAATTAAAGCTCGTGCCGCCGATTCTGGAGTTTTTTATCGAGAATCCGCCGCTCGAATTGGAAGTTCAAACGCGCGGAACTTCGCGCGATGTTGCCCGCGATATTCCTTTGCTTCAGGAACTTTCAAAGAAAACGAGCGTTCTTGTCAGTTATTCGATTCACACCGACCGCGACGATGTTAAAAAGATATTTGAGCCGAAAGCACCGAGTTTGGTTGAACGGGAGCGCGGTTTGAAATCGTATTTTGAAGCTGGAATCGAAACGCGGCTGTCGTGTATGCCGATTCTGCCGCTCGATCCCGAAAACTACGCCGCGCGTTTTACGCCTTATATCACGAAAAGAGTCTGGATTGCTTCAATGAATCATAAACAACTGACGCAGGATTTGTTCAGAAAACATTTTCCCGAATGGCTCGATGAAAGTCACATTGAAAAAGTGATGCGGCAAACGCGCGAAGCATTTGAAAAACTGGGTGTCGAATGTTTTTACGCATCTCTTGAACCGGAAGCCAAACAGGAACGATGGGAAAAAAGACAAAATAAAATCGCCGCCCGCACGATCAAAAAAATCCTCAAAAATGACGACATTCAGCCGTCGCTTTTCTAATCGTTTTTTTCAATCACGCGCTTTTTTACCGGCGAAGAAAGCACAATCGCCGTCGTCGTAATGCCGTAAGGCGTAAGCCGGTCAATCAGATTTTGCAGATGTTCGACATCGGCGACGGCGACTTTCATTATAAACGAATCGCCGCCCGTGCCGCGATGACATTCCAAAACTTCCTTCGATTCTTCCGCGACTTTGCTGATGCGCGAATAATCCACGCCCGAAATGCTCATCCGAATAAAAGCCGTAATCGGCAAACCGACTTTCGCCGTATCAATTTCCGCGCGATAACCCGTAATAATTTTCGCGTCTTCGAGTTTGCGAATCCGCTCGATAACGGCGGGCGTAGTCAGATTGATGCGCCGACCCAATTCGGCGAAACTGATTCGCGCGTTCGTCTGCAGTTCCTTCAATATTTTCCAGTCAATTTCGTCCATTATTTTATTTTGACAATCTGCATCAAAAGGTATTTGAAACAGAATATTACAATGACTTTAAAATGTCAGGCAATAAGATGAAATAAAATTATAATGTAAAGTGAATCTGCCGCAGAAACTCAATTTACCTATTCAATCAATTTATCGTTTCAATTACAATTAATGATACGCGACAATTATATTTTTATTGCCGCGAGCCGTATTTAAAGTTAAGGAGAAAACGAAAATGCCGACCAAAACCGTTTCCGTAAAAATATCGTCAGAAGAAATAACGAACGAAAAAACCGAATCAGTTTTCAGCGTAAAAAACTACGAAGTGAGGGACGAAGATTTGCCCGAATTTCGGGATATGAAGTTTGAAAACATCAATCAGCTCGATCTCGATCATCCGGGCGCAAACGATGTGGAATATCGAACACGGCGCGATTATATCGCGTCTTTAGCCAAAAAGTTCCGCGAAACCGGCGTGATTACCAACGTCGAATATACGCCCGAAGAGCAAAAAGTCTGGCGTTACGTCGCCGACGAACTGGAAGAAATTCAGGCGAAACACGCCTCGAAATTTTATCTTCAGGCGAAAAAGGATTTGGGCATCAGCAACGAGCGAATTCCGCAATTGACGGAAATGAACAAACGTCTTCGCGCGCTTTCCAATTTCCGGCTCGCGCCGATTGAAGGATTGGTCGAAACACGCGCTTTTTTAAGCTGGCTGTCGTGGCGCACGATGCTCTCGACGCAGTATATTCGCCACACTTCGCGCCCCGAATACACGCCCGAACCCGACATCGTTCACGAATCAATCGGACATATTCCGATGTTTACAAACCGCAATTTCGCCGACTTTTCGCAATTCATCGGACACGGCGCGCGCGTCGCTTCGGACGAACAATTGGAAGAATTGGGTCGTCTTTACTGGTTTACGGTCGAATTCGGTTTGGTAGAAGAAGACGGCGAAACAAAAGCCTACGGCGCGGGACTTCTTTCGAGCTTCGGCGAACTCGAAAACGCTTTCACCGATAATGTCGAACGCCGCCCGTTCGATTTGGAACAAGTCATCAAAACAGACTACTCGTATTCCGATATGCAGCCGATTTTATACGTCATTCCGTCATATGAATTTTTGAAGGAAACAACCAGAAAATATATCGAAAGTTTCGGCAGAAAGTAGTATTTTTAAAATATGAAAAATTTAATTGAATCGAACCCGAAAATAATGTTCGGCAAACCCGTGATAAAAGGAACGCGAATTACGGTTGAATTGATTTTAGGAAAAATTGCCGACGGCGAAACGGTTGACGGAATTTTGTCATCGTATCCGCATCTGACGCGCGAACAAATTCTGGCGTGTGTTGATTTTGCCAGAAAAGCGTTGAGCCTCGAAACGGTTTATCCTTTGGCAACCGTATGAAAATTTTGGCGGATGAAAATATCGAACGCGAATTTATCGAGGCGTTAAGAGAAGCAGATTTTGATGTTCTGTCCGTCAGGGAAAGTTACGTCGGCATCGCGGATGACGAAATTTTGCAAATCGCCGAAGATGAAAACGCGGTTATTTTAACTTATGACACGGATTTCGGCGAGTTAGTTTTTCGATACAATTTGAAATCTCGCGGCGTAATTCTTTTACGATTGACCGGTTTGAGTTTGACGGAGAAAATTGACAAATCAATCGTCGCCATCCGCGAACACGAAGCCGAACTTGAAAATGCCTTTACGGTTGTTTCTGAAAAATTGGTGAGAATCAGAAAGAGTTTATGAAATTTATGCACAACCTTTCGCGTTCAATTTTGCTTTTGCTTTGTCTGACGGTTTTGTTCGCGTCTTTTATCGGGTCGCAGTCAAACAACTAAACGATTTTTCACATCGTCAAATGTTTAATTCCATATTTGGAGAAACTAAAGATGAAAAATTTGATTAAGTCAGGTTTATTGTTATTTATTTTTTTGATTTCAGCACAAATTGGTTATTCGTGTAGTTGTTTCCGAATTGATAACAAAGAGGAAGTTAAAACAACTGAATTTATTTTTGTAGGAAAAGTAGTTAAAATTAATGAAGATAAAACTTATGTTCCGCCTAAACTTGCGAATGTTTCTCCGTTTTTGCAAAAGATGATTGATACAAGAAAGCGTTTTCTCATTAAATTCAAAATTGAAAATAAATTTAAAGGTATCAAAGAAAATGAAATTACGCTTGTAAAATATGAACAAGAAAATTCGCCCTGTGAAGGATTATCTTTTGAAAAAGAAAAAACATATTTGATTTACGCGAACAAAGATAAAGAAGACGAAGAAATGAGCGACAACGGTTTATGTTCACGAACTCAAAACTTCGATAAGAAATCTGAAGATTATAAAGAGCTACTAAGCCTTAAAACTAAGCGAAAAATTAAAACGACAAAATAGAAATTTTATAAAAGAGGCAATTATGACAGACGAAAAAAATCCTTTAGGTTTGAAAAAGATACATCACGTCGAGTTTTACGTCGGCAATGCGAAGCAGGCGGAGTTTTATTATCGCAAGGCGTTCGGCTTTTCGCGCGTCGGTTATTCGGGCTTGGAAACGGGCAACCGCGAAACGACGAGTTATGTGATGCGACAGAACCGCGTCAATTTCGTTTTGACCACGCCGCTCTCGCCCGAACATCACGCCGCCGAACATATCAAACAGCACGGCGACGGCGTGCGCGACATCGCTTTTCACGTCGAAGATGCCGACTACGCTTTTAACGAAGCCGTAAAGCGCGGCGCGAAACCGTTTATCGAGCCGCACGATTGGAAGGACGAAAACGGCTCGGTTCGCAAAGCCGCGATTCATACTTACGGCGACACGGTTCACTCGTTTATTTCCTACAGCACGAACAACGGACACAATTATAACGGCGTATTTTTGCCCGGATTTGTTCCGCAAACGGTTGAAGGCGAAGATGTCGGAATCGTGCTGGTTGACCACATTGTCGGCAACGTCGAACTCGGCAAGATGAACGTCTGGTGCGATTTTTACCGCGACGTTTTGGGCTTTTTCCGCTACATCACGTTTGACGACAAAGACATCTCGACCGAATACTCCGCGCTGATGTCAATCGTGATGTCGGACGGCGGACACAACATCAAATTCCCGATAAACGAACCGGCGGAAAGCAAAAAAGGCAAAAGCCAGATTCAGGAATACATCGAATTTTATCGCGGCGCGGGCGCGCAGCACCTCGCGCTGCTCTGCAAAGACATTCGCCGGACGGTCAAACAATTACAGGCGAACGGCGTTGAGTTTTTGACCGTTCCCGATTCGTATTACTTGGAGCTTCCGAATCGCGTCGGCGAGATTGATGAAGATATTAACGAACTTAAAGAACTCGGAATTCTCGTTGACCGCGACGAAGAAGGTTATCTTTTGCAGATTTTCACTAAGCCAGTTGAAGACCGCCCGACGGTTTTTTATGAAATTCTCCAGCGCAAAGGCTGTAAAGGTTTCGGCAAAGGAAATTTCAAAGCGTTGTTCGTTTCGATTGAAGATGAGCAGCGAAAACGCGGAAATCTTTAAGAGTTTGGAACTTGATAGAATTTTTTACGGAAGGAGGATATAAGTATTGCTAGCCAACATTCTTACTTACACAATTTTATTTCTGATTATCGTGTTCTTTGCGTGGCTTTTTCGACAATTCGATGTTCTTGGAACAGCCAGAGAAAGGAAAGCATATACTTATCAACAACTCGCCGATGGATTTTGACCTCTGGAATAAATATGTGAATGACGACGACCCGGACAATGAGAAGAATATGACGCGCTCTGAACACGCTAAGTATTCCATTGAGGAGAAGTTGCAACTGCTAATTAATTACTTCGGAAAGGAAAAATAAAATATGCAGATACAAACACTTGAAAATCCAGACGCGAAAGTTGTTCCCATCAATGATGTGGCGGAACTGATTGACCGTGAGATTCACGCAAAAACGCTCGAACAAATAAATGTTCTGGCACGGGAATATGAAATTCGCAACGCGCCTGAAGTCGCGCTTTTTTTGCGTGAGAATAATTTTCTGCTTGATTTGCTCGAAGAGATTCCCGCGCAGATTCGCAAGGTTTTCGGCAAAAAGCAAAACTTAAAGTTGGAATTTTTTCTTGACCCCGAAGACCCGAATTATCATCGGCTTGCCGTCACTATTCCGACCAAAGCGGAAGTCAAAAAGTCTTCCTCCTTGCTGCAAAAGTTTGACGAAAATTGGTGGTTTGTCAACGAAAGAAAATCGCGCTCCAAAATTTTGATTGATTTGGAGTTTGCCAGATGAGTTTTGATTGGGAAAAGTTCCGCGAACTCGCCGAAGAGTTGCGGCAAGGCGAAACTGAAGCGGCGCGGCGAACGGCAATCAGTCGAATTTATTACGCGGTTTATCATCGCGCCAAAACATATTTAGAAAACGAAGGTTTCCAATTTCGGCAGTTTGAAAGCTCGCACCGGCAAATTTGGGACGAGTTTAAAGATAAAGGCAGAACCTTTGCGGCGATTGGAAACACGGGCGACAGACTTCGGGCAAATCGCGTCAAAGCCGATTACATCGCGGAAATCGCGGACATTGATTTGCTCGTCGAAAGGTCTTTTGAATTAGCTGAAAACGCTTTTACATACTTAAAACAAATCGAAAAGAAATGACACCGACGACAAGCGAAGAACAATTTAAATATCAAAGTGGTTTCGGTAATGAATTTGCCACCGAAGCGCGAACAGGCGCGCTGCCGGTCGGACGAAATTCGCCGCAGGTTGCGCCGCTCGGACTTTACGCCGAACAGTTTTCGGGAACGGCTTTTACCGCGCCGCGTGCCTTTAATCGGCGGACTTGGACGTATCGGATTCGCCCGTCGGTGACGCATAAACCGTTTGCGCGGATTGATAATAATTTGTTCGTTTCAAAGTTTAACGAACTCGAAACAACGCCGAACCAACTGCGCTGGAATCCGCTTCAGATGCCGCAGAATGAAACGGATTTTATTGACGGCATCACGACGATTGCCGGAAACGGCGATTTATTCGGGCAAACCGGAATTGCGATTCACATCTTCGCCTGTAATAAAAATATGACGGACAGATTTTTTTACAATGCCGACGGCGAAATGCTCGTCGTCGCAGAGAAAAATCGCGTTCGTTTTTTGACCGAACTCGGCGTTCTGGAAATCGGTTCGGGCGAGATTGCGATTTTGCCGCGCGGTTTGAAATTCCGCGTCGAATTGCCCGACAGCGAAGCGCGTGGTTACATTTGCGAAAACTACGGCGTACAGTTTCGGCTGCCGGATTTAGGTCCGATTGGCGCGAACGGTTTGGCGAATCCGCGCGATTTTGAAACGCCAATTGCGTGGTTTGAAGACGTTGACGGTGAATTTGAATTAACGGCAAAATTCGGCGGGAATCTTTGGAGCTGCGCGATTGACCATTCGCCGCTCGATGTCGTCGGATGGCACGGAAACTACGCGCCTTACAAATACGATTTACGAAGATTCAATACTATTGGGAGCATCAGTTTTGACCATCCCGACCCGAGTATTTTCACGGTTTTAACTTCGCCTTCAAGTGAAATCGGAACGGCGAATTGCGATTTTGTGATTTTCCCCGACCGCTGGCTCGTTCAGGAAAACACATTTCGTCCGCCGTGGTTTCACCGCAATATTATGTCGGAATTTATGGGCTTGTGCTACGGGCAATACGACGCGAAGGAAGAAGGCTTTGTCGCGGGCGGCGCGTCGCTTCACAATCAAATGTCGGCGCACGGACCCGATTTGGAAGCCTTTGAAAAAGCGTCGAATGCCGAACTCAAACCGCAAAAATTATCGGGAACGATGGCGTTTATGTTCGAGTCGCGCTACATCATTCGCCCGACCGAATACGCGATGAAAACGAGCGAATTGCAACGCGAATATTTTGAAGTTTGGCAGAAATTGAAAAAGAACTTCAAAGGTTAAATGTGAAAATGTGAAAATGTGAAAAAGTTATTTTCGGCTGAGGAAATTCCTTTAATGGGAAAATTATTTATGACTGTTGCGCGCCTTGCCAAAATTTTCGTTTTTTCGTTTTTGCTCGCCGTTTCGACTGCTTCCGCGCAAAGCGATCCGCAGGCGATGAAATTTGACGAATTTGAAGTAACCGATTTTCGGTTTTATTCGTCATACGGTGAAATTACCGTCGCGCAGAGAGCCGAAAGATTTGCCAAACAGTTGGAGAAACAGCGCGGCGCAAAGGCTTACATCATTTATTACAAAGCCCGAATAACCAACGAGTTTTACGGAATTCGGTATCTGGCGGACAGAATCAAGCAAGACGTTTTAGGCAAAACGCACGAATACGATGATGTCGTCATCGTTGACGGCGGCTTTCGAGAAAACGCCGCGTTTGAATTTTGGATTGCGCCGGAGAACGCCGCGCCGCCGAAATCGTCGCCGACTTTTGCGAAATCGGAAACTTTCTTTTGTCCTGAAATAATCGTCGTCAACGAAAATTTATACCGGCAAACTGAAACAATTGTTTTTTCAATTCCTTCGTATTACCTCAAAGACATACAAAACTACACTTTGAAGTGGCAAGTTTCCGCCGGTGAAATTGTCGAAGGTCAAGGCAAGGATTTTATCAAAGTTAAATTGAACGATTCGGCGCAAAAACGAGTAACGGCATTTTTGGAAGTCGGCGGTTTGCCTCTGCCTTGCCGAAAAATTTTCTCGACCACAGCGGAAATCAGCGGAAAACTATTTTTGCTTGATAGTTTCGGGCAAATTGCTAATGGCGATACAAAACAGCGGCTAGATTATTTTTTGTCCGAATTACAAAAAAATCCGATGGCAAAAGGTTACGTCATTGTTTATGGAAACAGGACGCTCGGCGGTAGAAGCGTAGAGAGCAGAATCAGTCTTTACAAAAATCATTTTACTTTTCGCAACTTTGATTTGACGCGCATCAGCATCGTGCGCGGCGGCTATCGTGAAGAAACTTCCGGCGAATTATGGCTTTCGTTTGACGATGCTGAAAAGCCCGTTCCGACACCGACAGTTGACAAAGAATTCGTCGAAATTCCTAAACCGGCAAGAAGGTCGCGTCCACGCAAAAAATAAAAACGAATTACAAACTAAAATCAAAATTTTTAATTCGTAATTTTTAATTTAATTGTCCAGCTATTCCATTTCCGATTCGTCAATATCGAAGTTGGCGTAAACTTTCTGCACGTCGTCGTTGTCGTCAATCGCTTCGTAAAGTTTGAGCATTTTTTTCGCATCGTCGCCGGTCAGCGCGATGTAGTTTTGCGGAATCATCGAAACTTCCGCCGCCTGCGTTTCGATTCCGGCGGATTTTAACGCATCCGTTACGGCTTCAAAATTTTCCGGCGAAGCGTAAATTTCGTAAACGTCGCCTTCGTCCTGCATATCGTCAGCTCCGGCTTCGAGCGCGATTTCAAAAAGTTCTTCTTCGGGTTTCGCCGCTTTATCAACGACGATGTAGCCTTTTTTGTCGAAAATCCACGCGACCGAACCGGCTTCGCCCAAATTTCCGCCGTTTTTCGAGAACAAATGTCGTAGTTCGGCGACCGTTCGATTGCGGTTGTCGGTCATCGTTTCGACCAAAACCGCCACGCCGCCGATGCCGTAGCCTTCGTAAGTGATTTCTTCGTAATTTACGCCTTCGAGTTCGCCCGTGCCGCGTTTGATGGCGCGGTCAATCGTGTCGTTCGGCATATTCTGCGCTTTCGCGTCCGTGACGGCTTTTCTCAATCTGGCGTTTTGGTCAATGTCGCCGCTTCCGCCGACGCGCGCCGCAACCGTGATTTCTTTAATTAATTTGGTGAAAATTTTGCCGCGCTTCGCATCCAACGCGCCTTTTTTGTGTTTGATTGTGTGCCACTTGGAATGTCCAGACATTTAATAGTTACCTTATCTTTATTGAATATTTTATTGAATTAAATTGAAAAACTGAATATATCACGCTAGTTTTTAGCTTGTAAAACAGCGGCAACTTTTTCGCGCACGGCATTTGTGATTTTTATCTTTTTTGTCTTGGAAGTTTCGCCGCTGATTATTTCGATTTCGCTTTTTGAAACTCCGAAAGTCTTCGCCAGAAGTTTGACGAGTTCCGCGTTTGCCGCGCCGTCAACCGGCGGCGCGGCAAGACGAATTTTCAGTGCGCCGCCCATTTCACCGACGATTTCGCTTTTCGACGCTCGCGGCACGACGCGAACATCGAAAATTACCGTATTATCTTTTTCGGTAAATTGAATCAGGAGTAAACAAAAATCCGCAGCACGATAGTTTGCAGAAAGCTGATTAAAATCAGCACAACCATCGCTGAAATATCGAACATTCCGATTGTCGGAATCAAGCGTTGAAACGGAATCATCACCGGATCGGTAACTTTTTTGACGAAGCCGAGAAATGTGCTGCGCGTGAAAACAAACCACGATGAAATAAAGCGTATAAATATAAACAACACGAAAATGCTGAGAATCGCGTAGAGAATAAATCCGATAAAAGCCTTGATGTTCCCCGTAATCACGCCGGTCGTCAAACCATCAATGATAAAAAACGTGTTGTGAACGATTCCCAACCCGAAATAAGTTAAAGCTCCGGCGATAAACAGCGTCACGAGCGGAGCAAGGCGCGTGTCAACGCGAAAATTAGCCAGAAAACGCGCCGCCGGATAAACGAATTTATCGGTTCTCTTTTTCAGATCAAAAGAAAATCTGCCGATTTTGCCGAACGGATTCGGGTCTGAATAATTGAAAATCAGGCGCAAAATTAAGAGCGCGAAAAATATTAAAAACGCGGCGGTTACAACTAAACTGATGTATGGATAAACCGCTTTTATTAAAAAACCTTCTGTATTCATCTGTATTTATCTATGACTTATATTTCTTTCGCCGAAAATTGCCGTGCCGATTCGGATAATCGTCGCGCCTTCTTCGATTGCCGCCGCAAAATCGTGGCTCATTCCCATCGAAAGTTCGCCGTTCGGCAAAATTTCATCGCGGATTTCGCGCAAACCTCTGAAATACGGACGCGCTTTTTCCGCATCTTCAAAATACGGCGGCAGCGTCATCAAACCGTCGAACTTTAGGCATTTGCAATTTTTCAAAAACTCATTCAATACCGGCAAATCTTCTACTTTTATACCGTTTTTTGTCGTTTCATTCGCCAAATCAATCTGCACGAAAACCGAAAGGCTTTTTCTGTTTTCTTCCAAACAAATACGTTCGAGCCGTTCGGCAAGTTCGATTGAATCGAGCGTGTGAATAACATCGAAAAGTTTCACGGCTTTTCTGGCTTTATTCGCCTGCAGATTTCCGATCAGATGCCATTCGGCATTTTCGCGCCCGATTTTCGTAATTTTCGATTCGGCTTCCTGCACTTTATTTTCGCCGAGAATGTTCGCGCCCGCCGCGATTGCGGCTTTCAACGCTTCGACCGGATGCGTTTTGCTGACGGCGACGAGCTTTATTTCATCGGCGCGTCTGCCCGCTTTACGAGCCGCGTCCGAGATTTGTTTTTTAACTTTTGCCAGCCGCTGCGTTAAATCTTCCGTCATCGTTTTAATGATAAAGAAAACCAAACGCGGCGCAAAACACGCGAAGCCGAATTTCACGCTTTGCCAATTGGCGCGGCAAATTGTATATTAACTTTTGCCTTTTCAAACGTGCGGACGTGGCGGAACTGGTAGACGCGCAGGTCTCAGAAGCCTGTGATGGTGACATCGTGATGGTTCGATTCCATTCGTCCGCACCAACTTTTATCTGGTTATTCCAAACTTTAATACCCGACTCTTTGTTATAAAAAAGGTTGAAGTTGCGCTTTGACCTTGACCACTTTACTTTAACTGCATTTTACGATTCAAGCATTTCTTCTACAAAAATAATGGCGAAGAGAAATTTTCGCCGGACGAGCATTGTTTATCGCGGTTGGTTATCAAAATCGAACGCGGTAAGCGATGCTGAAACTTCTGCCCGCGCCGTCAATTCCCCAGCTCGGATTGCGATACGGTCGGTCAAAAATGTTCTCGAACGCCCACAATATTTGCGATTTCTCGCCGAACCGAAAGCCGCCGCGCAGATTCATAACCGCGTATGAAGGTAAATAAGTAAAAAGCGGCGCGGAGTTTGCCGAGCCGAGAACGCGGGTTTGCACCTGCGTTAAATTCTCCCCCGTCAATGTCAAAATTGTTTCGTCACCGCTTCCGCAAACGCCGTCCGGGTTGTTTGTCAAACCGCGAACGCACGCGCCGCGCCGGAAAAAGTTGGCGATTTGCGAGCGCGAACGGGTCGCGCCCGTGCGCCGGTCGGATAAATCGAGCGTCGAAAGCCGATCTTGTTTAGCCGCCAGCGTCGAATAAAATTCGAGCCAAAACGGTTTCCCCGAAGGTTCGTAGCGAAAACTCAAAAATCCGGTCGCGGGCGGCGTTCCGCCTTCGATGTTTGGCGGCAAACCCGTTTCCGCGTCTTCGGCGCGGATGTATGTGAAATTTCCGTTGAATTTCAATTCATTGGTCAGACGCGCTTCGGCTTCGTATTCAAAACCGAAAATCCGCGCCGACGTGTAATTCGCCCGCACTAGAACCGGCGAAGTCGAAAGCGGAACGAAGACGACACCGTTTGCGTCTTGGCGAATAATCGGCTGATCGCCCAAAAATTTCCCGACCGCGCCGACCGGCAAAATTAAAGATTGTTTCGTAATAGTGTCCTTCAAATCTAGCAAAAAAACGGTTGCTTCCGTTTCAAACCGCGAGTTGCCGTATCGCAGACCGACATCGAAATTATTCGTATATTCAGAACGCTGCCGCGCAATCGGTAAATTTGTCGAAACGGCGAAAGCGTCGGCGGTCGTGCCGATTGTGCCGCCCAGGTTTGAAGCCGAAATATAATCGGCTTCAAAACCGTCGCCGGTCAAACCGAGCGTTCCCAAATCGGTCATAGACGGTGCGCGAAAACCGCGACTGTAATTTGCCGCCACTCGAAAATCTTTAAATATTTTGATGACTGCGCCGAGACAACCCGAAAAATCGCCGACGCGCAGATTGTCGTCCGTCCAAAGTTTTTGCCCGTTGACGATTGGACTGTCTTCCGCCCGCGCCCGATACGCTGCGATGTTGTAGCGCAATGCGCCGCTGATTCTGAGGCGTTCGGGAATCGCGTTCCAGACGTTTTGCACGTAAACGCCGCCCAAACGATAACGTGCTTCGTCGGGAATGCGCGGGCGCGAAAGAATCGTCGAATTGTTTCGCGGATTAAAAGTGAAAGCCGGTGAATTTATTTGCTCCGAATAAAAATCGCCGCCGAAGAGAAAAATGTTTCGTTTCGGCAAATTTTTGTCGAGAAAAAAACTGAATCCTGTCGCCGACGTGCGTTCGTATTGATGCGTCACTGTGCCGAACAGATCGCCTTGCCCGCCTTGATTGACGCGCTCTTCGCGCTGGCTGTTGTAGGAAACTGTAAAAGATGCCGAATCGAAAAACGCGAAATTTTGCTTGACGTAACGCAGGTAACCGAAATCGAGCATCAAGTTTCGCAAATCGGCGATTAAATTGCCGTCGCCGCCTAAAAGCTGGTCGTAACGCTTGCCGCCGTCCTGCTGATTGCGCCCGTAATGAAAAATGATCTGCGAATCGTTGCGCGGGGCGTAATTCAGACGAAACGCGCCGCCGTATTGCGTAAAGTCGGTGTCCGGCAGACGCTCGAATAAAACCGTCGAAGGCAAACCGAGAAATCTGGTTAGTGCCGAATGCGAGTCAATTCCGCCCGCCGTCCGCAGATTATTGATGCGCCGCGCCGCCAGATTGACCGCGCCGCCAAGCCGGTTCGTTCCGTAACTAAAAAGCGTCGAGCCGCCGAAACTTCTGTCCGCACTATTAAAATTCGTATTGATTTCGCCGCGAAATTCCGCCGTGTCCGCGCCGAAAACCGGCGTTCGAGTCAATAAATTAACCGTTCCGCCGAGCGCGTCCGAGCCGTATTGTCCGCTCGACGCGCCGCGCAAAATTTCGATTGACTGCAGATTTGAAGGTTCGTTGAGATTGAAAAAAGTATTAATGCCGCCGCGCTGCGCCGAATTCGTATAGCGCACGCCGTCAACGTAAATCGAGACGTTTTTGCCCGCCAAACCGCGCACCGAAACGCCGCCGACGGTCGGACTCGTGCGCTGCATCCGAACTCCGGCTTCGCCTTCGACGGCTTCGGCTAAAACGGCGGTCGCGCGCTGCGAAATTTCATTATCGTCAATGATACTGACGGCTTGCGGCACGTTTAAGCGTTCGGTTTCCTGCCCGACTTCCGCCGTTACCGTCAGACGATTTTCGCCGATTTCCAGTAGAAAATTTGAATTCTGATCAAAGTTTGAAAGCGAAAAACTTTGTGTTTGCGTGGCAAAACCCTCAGCCGAAACTTTTAATTGATAATCGCCCGGCTGTAAATTATTAAATGAGTAAAATCCGTCTTTGTTCGTTACGACGGTTTGCGCGACAATGCCGCGCAAACGAACCTGCGCTCCGGCGATGAACGCACCATTCGGATCCGTCACCGTGCCGGAAATTGTCGCCGAATTACGAGTTTGCCCGCCGATTGAAATGAAAAAACAAATCGCGGCGGCAATTTGAAAGACAAAAGTTTTCATAATTTCAAGAGATACTTTGGCAAAACGGAAGTGCAACAAGATAAGTATGTCTTGAAATTTTAAGCATTTGCAGATTAATTTCAAATTTGGAATTTCGGATTCCAAATCGAACCGACTTAAATCCTTTGATATTTGATAATCCGCGTTGGGCTGTCGCATCAAAAATAGCGGTAATGTCCGATGATTTTCCACTCGAAAATCCGGTCTTCGAGCATTGCGCCGCCGCCGATATTGTGGATTATCGAATAGCGTTTTGTCTGCTCGTTCCAGACGTTTGAAACGAGTCCGATGTGCGTCAAGCCTCTGCCGTTCAAATCCCACGCGACGACATCGCCCGGCTGAAACTTTTCGCCCGACTGCGTAATCGGCAGTGATTTTTCTTTTCTGGTGAAAAATGTTTGCAGATTCGGAACGCGCCGGTGGTCAATATTCGTATCGGGCGATTTTAAGCTCCACTTTTTCGGGTAAACGGCGAAATTGTCGCGCATATCTTCGTGAACTTCTTTTTGCAAATCAACGCCCGCACTTCTGAACGAGCGAATTACGACATCGGTGCAAACGCCTTTTTCCGGTGCGACATCGCCGTTCGGGTAAGCGATAACGATATACGCCGGATCGTAATTTTTTGTGATTTCAATCTGGCGATTCGCGCTTTCCAGCATTTTACGAATTTCAGGCGAAGCGATTGCCGCAAGTTTCGGTTTTTCGTCGGCTGTCGAAACCGATGAATTTTTCCGCTTGTCGTGCTGAGCGGCAATCGGAAAATCCGTCTGACAGGCGAGCGAAAACAGAATTAACGAGAAACCAAAGCTGCGAATCACAGTTTTTATTCTGAACATATCCGGGTTTACCTCTTCACAAAAAATCTTTTTACGGCGGAATGCTTTGCAGGAATCCGGTTTTCACCGGATTGTTCCATCAATGTTTGATACGCCGGTAATATAAAAGCGTTCAAAAAATCTGTCGCTTATTTTTCGCCGCGTTGCTTGCCGGGCAATCTTACAATCGTGTTCGCCCGCCGAAATAAATTTTTAATCTGGATCGCGCTGTTTTTGACTTCGTAGTTTTCGGCGATACGAAAATTTTCGTCGCGTTCCCGGCGTAAAGATTGAGCGACAAATCTCTTTGCGATTGTTTACGATGCAAGAATTTGACGCGCCCGCCCGAAAAATAGTATTTTACAAAAACCTCGTAAATTATCGGTCTTATAATATTATTCGCTTTTCTAAACTTTAAAATGAAAATAAGGAGTTACCGATAAATGACTAAATTTCGATTTTTCGCGGCAATTACAGGATTTTTTGCAATCGCCTTCGCTTTTTCCGCATTGAATTTTATATCTAACGCGCAGCAGCCAAAGGCAGACCAAAATTTCGAGAGCAAAAGTCCGCTCATTATCAAGGACGGCAGATTCTGCGGAACCGACCACAATCCCGAAAAAATTTCTCGAATCGAATCTGATTTTGCCGCCCGTGCAGAACAGTTGAGAGCTGAGGCAAGCCCGGAAGTTGC
>JALYQJ010000391.1 GCA_030855875.1 Acidobacteriota bacterium | reverse complement strand
GTATTAACCTGCGAATAATCCAATCCGATTGTAGTTCCATTAGAGATTTCGTGTTCGACTCCGCCGCCAAACTGAAATGAGCGCGGATTCTTGAAATCATTTTGAATCCCGACGAAATTAGCATTTTGGTAGATTCCTAAATTCACCGGAGGATTTGTCGTCGCCGCCCGCAGACGGGCAGAAATTGTTCCTAACTGCGCGGGTGTCAAAGTCGGCAGATTGTTAAGTTGGGACGCATTTAAGTTAATGCCCAAAATTGCGAATTGACGATAAACGGTATTCGGCGTAAATCCCGTCCCGCCGACGATTGAAACGTATTGCGGATTTTGCGTCTCAAAAGTCGCCTGGCTGAATCCGGTCGAACTGAACGCGGGTGAACCGAGCGTCACCGATAAATCGCCTGCCGGATCACGGAAATTGTTGAACGGCGCGGCAAGACCGATAAGCGGCGTTCTGGCGTAATAAACACCGCTGAATGCGCGAATAACCGTTTTGCCGTCGCCTGTCGGATCGTAAGCAAAACCGAGTCTCGGTCCGAACTGATTTTCGCTGTCGGGAATGATACTCGGATTGATTCCTTTGTTGCCGAGAATCGGGAAAGCCGTGTTTTGGATCAAATTAAGAACCGGCGTGTTATTGGCTTCGGCTTCCGGGTTGAATTGTTTTTCGTAGCGAAGACCGTAGTTAAGAGTGAAGTTCGGCGTAACGCGCCACGCATCCTGCGCGAAAAACGAAAGTTCACGAACCGTATAAGCCGCCGCAAGGTTTCCGATTTGCTGATTGTAGCGAGCGGTTGTCGTGTCGAATCTGCCGAGAAACGGAACGGTGCCGATGGTGGCGGTAGAGTTGGCGACAAAAAGAAAGCGTTGCGAACCAAGTGCCTGCAAAAGTCCAGGGGTTCCGATTGCGCTGTTCGCACCGGAGCCGACACCGGTGCCGGGAACCGTCGAGTTCGACGTTGATGTTAAACCAGCGAAAGTATAAACGCCGGTCTGGTTGAATCCGAATTTCTGATCGGCAAGAATATTACTGAATTCGCCGCCGAATTTCATTGAATGGTTGCCGGAAATAACGGTTACGCTGTCGGCGAATTGCAGACGCTTATCAAACTGCGTGGTTGGCAGAAAGTTTCTCGTTCCGTAAACGCCGATTGCCGTATTGATGTTGGCGACCACTTCGTTAGGAATGCGCGGACGCTGTTCGTAGGCATACTGAAAACGAAATTCGTTGATGATGTTTGACGAAAGCGTGCTGATCAACTGCGAGACGACTCCGTGATTTCGGTTCTTTTCCGTTCCGTTAGTGGAAAGTGAATTATTAGTCGTCGGGTCGAGCGCGGTTTCGCCGGTGGCAACGCCGTTGATCGCTTCGTTGTCGCTGAAACTGTAACGGGCGTTAAAACGATTTGCGTCGTTTATATTCCAATCAATTTTGCCTAATAATCCTTTTGCGTCGTTGGTTGATTCATAGGGAACTTCCTGTGCGCGATAGAAGTTAAACGCTTCCGTTTGACCGACACCATTCGGCACTGCGGTAACCAAACTGTTATAAAAAATTTGGCGCGGAGCCGTAAATTTTTGCTGTTCGTAAGAGGCAAAAAAGAAAAGTTTATTTTTTACAATCGGACCGCCGAGTGAGCCGCCGAATTGCTGCTGCGTCGGTGCGAGAGTCGCATCCAGACCGGTCACACCGTTGATGACAATCGTGCTTAAACGCTGTTCGTCGAGAGCTTTGGCAAAACTGTTCGGTCTTGCAAGTTTTTCCGGTCGAATTAAATAAAAAGCCGAACCACGAAATTCATTAGTTCCCGATTTAGTAACCGCATTAACGATTCCGCCCGAACTGCGACCGAATTCCGCCGAATAACCGGCGGCAACCACCTGAAATTCACGAATAGATTCCTGCGGAATGCTGAACGACGAGTTTGAACGCTCGCCGCCGCGAATGCCGCCGAAGAACGGCTGCGAAAAATCAACGCCGTCAACATTGACGTTGCCGTTAATACCGCGCTGACCGGATAGCGAAATTTGTCCCCGGACATCAACCTGCGCTCCCGGCGTTAATGTCGCAAAATCCTGAAAACGCCGACCGTTAATCGGCAAATTTTGAATTGAAGTATCGGTTTGAACGGCATCGAAGTTACTCGTCGTCGTTTGTACTCCTTCCGCCGACACTTCCACAATCGCCGAAACATCGCCTGCGCCGAGCGTGAAATTCGCGTCCGTCGTTCGTCCGACCTGAACCTCGACGTTAAGCGTCTGTTCGGCAAAACTGGCACCTGACGATTTGACAGTATAAGTTCCGGGCTGCAGCAAAACAAACCGGTAAACGCCGTCGTCGCTTGTTGTTACGGTCAGAGTTTGATTGGTGTTTTGACTGACAAGCGTCACCGTCGCATTCGGCACAATCGCACCGGTCGCGTCGGAAACAACGCCGGTGATTTGTCCGGTGCTGGCTTGAGATTGAGCAGAAACTTGTCCCGCACACAAAGCTAGGCAGAAAAATGTTATTGCTAAAAATTTAATCGAAAATATTTTAGTCATCTTAAATTTGACCTCTTTTTATAAAATTATTTGGAGCAAAATTGCTTTTGATATAAATCGTCACAGATATTTTGAATTTTGGATTTTTATTTTGGTTTTCGGATTTTTGGTTTATAAAAATTCGTTTTCCAAAGTTTAAAAACAACATCAAAATTTTTTGTTTCAAACTTTAAATTATTCGATTTACACACTTTTATCGTTTTCATAACAATTATAATTATGAAAAATTTCTTTTATTTAGAATCATTCGTGTGAATTCCTCTTATGTTAAAAGCAACTTGAGTTCCGTGTTTATCAGAATTGATGTTCGCATCTGAAACGAAAGATTATCTTACCTGCAAGTTAAGTTTGTGTTAAAAATTCGATTTTTGTCACGAGTACTGAATATTTACCTCAGACTCAATACATTATGTGTGTTTTTCAGAATCAAAAATTTGTTTTCTTGAACAAAACCGCCGCAAATTCTCCTGAAAAAACTCGTGCGGAAACATCAAATATTTTTAGCAACTAAATGGATAATGTCCGCAACCAAAATGCGGATTTTTGATTGATTCCGCGTTTTTAAGTTCAACGGGTTTGGTTTCTTTTTCAAAAATTTGATTCGCCGGAATGTTTTCAACAATTTTGTCTGATAAGACTGAATCTGATTGAGCGGTTTGAGCGAATCTTAATTGAAAGTATTTATAAATTGTGGTCAGTTTATAAATTTTAATGCGGCTTATTTTATTTTGTTTGATAAAAGCATTCAAAACTACTTTGAGCGTTTTGAGCGTTTTAGCATCATTTGACAATTTTAGAAGTTTGGTTTAGAGTATTGGGCAAATATTTGAAGAAAAGTAATCATATATTTGAAAGCAGTAAATAAATCGAAAAAGGGGAAGCAAAGTTATGGCACAATTAGATTATTCGACGACATCATATAAAACGCCGTTACATCACCGCATTATGGCAAGTATGCCGGTGCAGGCGAGTTGGGTTGATGCGGTGAGCGGAGATACGGTTTGCGTTGACGGTATGACAGAGAATCTCGGCGAAACGAGCGCGTTGGTAAATTTGGATACTTTACCGCCGGTCGGCAGCGAAGTTACGCTGAGGATTTACGACGAAGAGAAAACCATTATCGAAGTTTCAGCCCAAGTTATAAGGGTTGAACGCGATCCCAGCAAACCATTAGCCGCGCTGACCATTTCGGAAAATATGAAGAAATGGCAGCAAACCGCTTTGACCGCCGCGCAGGAATGGGTGACACGGCATTGGCAATTAAACTACGAAGAAGAATGGGTTAATTAAACATTTATTTTTATTCGTTTTATTTCGAGAGCGGAGAGATTTTTCCAAAAGAATCTCTCCGCTTTTACGTTTTCGACAAGCCAACGAAAAAAAAGGTTCAGGCATCTTTTTAGCAGATGAAAAAAATATATTCCGCAGTTTTGATTTTATTTTTATTTCAGTTCGCTTTCGCGCAGGAAAAGCCTTTGACGCAAGTCGAATATGTCAAACGGCTTTACGCGCTGCAAAAAAATCCGGGAGGCAGACAGGAATTGATCGAAATCGTTCGTCGAATTGGAATCGCTTTTGAACTGACCGATGGCTTGCGCGGTTTGACGCGCTCGAAAAGCGGGAATGATGAAGAATTAAAACGCGCTTTGGAAGAAGCCGAACGCCGCCGCCAAAATCCGTCTGCGGCAAAGCTGCCGACGGAAAAAGAAGCGACGGAAGTTTTGGAAAAAACCCGTCAAAACACGCTCGCGGCAGTCGAAGAAATGCCCGATTTTGTTGTCAAACAACAGATTCAAAGGTCTGCCGCTTACGCCGGAACAAACAATTTTCGTAATTTGGACAAACTGATCGTCGCCGTCAGCTATCGTTCGAGCGGACAGGAAGATTATAAAGTTTTGTCGCTCAACGGCATCGCGCAGGAAACCCCGAAATCGAAACAATCTTACGAAGAAGTCGGCGGAACCAGTTCGACCGGCGAATTCGTGACGGTTTTAGCGACGATTTTCAAACCCGAAAGCGAATCGAAATTCACTATAATTGATACGGATTTGATTCGCGGCAGACGCGCCGTCGTTTACGATTATTCGGTCACGCGCGACAAAGCCAAACAGCGCGTCACGGCTTCGGGTTACATCACCGATTCAGCGATTACCGGAATGAAAGGCAAAATTTGGATTGACCGCGAAAACTTTCGCGTCCTTCGCGTCGAAAGCGAAGCGACCGAACTGCCCGAAACATTTCCGATTCGTTCGGCGAAAAGAATTATTAATTACGATTGGGTAACGATTTCGGGAGAAAAATATCTTCTTCCGTCGCTCTCCGACGTTCGCCTGACCTTCCGCGAAAACAGTAAAGTGTTTGAAACAAGGAATCTGATTCGTTTCAAGGAATATCAAAAATTCGGAACCGACGTGATTATTTTAGATGACGACGACGCGCCGATACCGGAAGAAAAACCTTAAACATTTATCATTTATCAAATTTTTCAACGGTAAAATTGACTTTTCAAATTTTGGAATCGAATTCAGCTAAAACGTAGAGAAATGAAAAATTATTTTCGGCAATTTACGACTTTCACTTTTTGTTTTATTCTTTACACGGTTGCCGCCCAAGCACAAAACGCGCCGCCGCAGGAAAACAACAAACGTGAGGCTCATTTGGTCGAACTCGTCACACTCGATAAAACAATAAAACTCGATATTCGCTACGCGACCGATGATAATTTTGTCGGCAAAACCGTCTACACGGAAGCCCGCGCTTTTTTGCAAAAACCTGCCGCGAAAGCGTTGCTGCGCGTTCATAAAAAGCTGAAAAGTCAAAATCTCGGATTAGTAATCTTCGACGGTTATCGTCCGTGGTCGGTGACAAAACTTTTTTGGGAAGTAACGCCCGAAGACAAACGCAAATTCGTCGCAAATCCGGCGAAAGGCTCGAAACATAATCGCGGCTGCGCGGTTGATTTGAGTATTTACAATTTGAAAACAGGCGTTTTATTAGCGATGCCTTCGGGTTACGACGAGTTCAGCGAACGCGCTTCGCCGGATTACAAAGGCGGAACCGAGCAGGAACGCGCCAATCGTGAAATGCTGAGAAACCTAATGGAAGCCGAAGATTTTATCGTCAACGCCAACGAATGGTGGCATTTCGATTACAAAGATTGGGAAAAATACGCGATTTACGACATCTCGTTTTCGGAAGCAGGCGAAAAAAATTAAAAATTAAAAAGGCAAAAGCCGTGAGAATTATTTCCGACTTTTGCCTTTTTAATTTTTAATTTTTAATTTATTGAGCGGCTTTCTGCATATTGCCTTCGATGTTTAAAATGACCTTGATTTCGTCGGAAACTGCTGCGGTGCCGCCCGGCAGTTTGCTGTCGTAATTGACACCGAAATCTCGGCGATTGATTGTCGTTTCTGCCGTTGCGCCCATTTTTGGTCCGCGTTCGGTTTTGACAAAACCGGCGACCGTTATCGGAAACATAATTTGTTTCGTCACACCTTTCATCATCAAATCGCCCGTGACCATCCAGTTTTTTCCTTTCTTTTCGACCTTCGTGCTTTTAAAGGTCATTTCCGGGTATTTTTCGACTTCAAAAAAGTCGGCGTTTTTCAAATGTTTGTCACGTCCCGCCACTCCCGTATCAACGCTCTCCATTTTCGCCGCAAATTCGACCGTAGATTTCGCAACGTCTTTGCCGTCGAATTTGACGGTTCCCGTAAAATCGCGGAAATAACCCGGAACTTCGACTAATCCATAATGTTTTGCGCGAAAGCCGATTGTACTGTGCGCTTTGTCGAAACCGTAAATTCCGGTCTGTTCTTCTGCTGTCAATTTGTCACCGGCGGCGTATTTTTCCGCAATGCTCAGATTTCCGGCGGTCGTGACAAAGTTTGAAACGATAAATAAACCGATTAATAAAATTCCGATTAAAAACGAAACTCTTTTCATTTAATTTTCTCCTTATTTTTATAGCTGAATGACCAGATGAATTTGTTTGATGCAGAAAGATTATAAATAGTTAATGGATAATTGACAATTTTTCAGACAATTATCCATTCGATTTTAGCCGATAATCAAAAATTATTTTTTACCGTTGATAAACTGTTCGGTAACTTCGGCGACGCGCTTGCCTTGAAAACGTGCCGCAGCGAGAGCAGTTTCATCCGGGTCGAGCTGACCGTTATTTGACGTAAACGAAACGCCGTATGGATTTCCCGATTGAAACTGGATCGGGTCGGCGTAACCGGGCGAAACAATCAGCATTCCCCAATGATAAAACGCCGTGTTGATCGCCAGAATCGTCGCTTCCTGTCCGCCGTGCGCGGTTGCCGCCGACGCAAAAGACGAACCGATTTTATTAATCAGTGCGCCTTTTGCCCAGAGTCCGCCGGTTTGATCCATAAAATTTTTGAGCTGCGACGAAGGCAACCCGTAGCGCGTCGGCGTTCCAAAAATAATCGCGTCCGCCCATTCCAAATCATCGTTTGTCGCTTCTTTTATTTCCGAAGTTTCGTCGCGCTGTTTTTTCCAGCCTTCGTTTTTTTCAACCGCTTCG
The DNA here is from genome assembly GCA_030855875.1 of Acidobacteriota bacterium. Classification (GTDB taxonomy): domain Bacteria; phylum Acidobacteriota; class Blastocatellia; order Pyrinomonadales; family Pyrinomonadaceae; genus SXVE01. The sequence continues at coordinate 16,009 of JALYQJ010000391.1, read as the reverse complement.
TCCGGTGCGGTTTCCTTTACTTTTAAAAGGCGCGTTTCCGCCCCCGCATCTTTCGCACCTTCTTCGATTGCCTGCGCCAACTGAAACGTCGTTCCCGTTTGGCTGTAATAAATAATCGCAACTTTTGCCATAAAAATTTCTTCCTTATTGTTCGTTAATTTAGACGATAATCATAAACCTTTTGCGGCACGAAAAACAATTTTCATATTCAACAAACTGTTATATTTATTGTAAAGTATCTGATTTCGAGTTTCATTTTTAACTATTTTATGCGTATTACCGATTATGATTTTGAATTGCCCGATGTATTGATCGCGCAAATGCCTCTGGAAAACCGCGAAAACTCTCGAATGTTAATCGTCAACCGCACCGAAAACTCTCACACCGACGCGCACTTTTTTGATTTTCCGAATCTTCTGCGCGAAAGCGACGTTCTGGTTTTAAATAATACGAAGGTTTTTCCGGCGCGGCTTTTCGGCGCAACCGAAACCGGCGCGAAGATTGAAATTTTTCTCGTTCGGGAAACGGAAAATCAGATATGGGAAACGCTGGCGCGTCCGGCGAGACGATTAAAAATTGGTAAGAAAATTGTTTTCAATGAAAATCTAACGGCGGAAGTCGTCGAAAGATCGGCGGAAGGTCGCGTTTTCATTCGTTTTTTTACGAACGGAGTTTTCGATGAAATTTTAGACGAAATCGGAAAAACGCCTTTGCCGCCGTATATCAAACGCGACGAAAATACGGACGAAGACCGGGAACGTTATCAAACCGTTTTCGCCAAAAATCGCGGAGCAATTGCCGCGCCGACCGCCGGACTTCATTTCACGCCGGAAATTCTTGAAGAAATCGAAAATCGCGGCGTTTCCGTCACGCAAATCACTCTGCACGTCGGTTATGGAACTTTCGAGCCGGTTCGAGTCGAAGATTTATCAAAGCATCGGGTTTTGCCGGAAAATTATGAGATTACAGAACAGACGGCGGAAATTCTAAATCAGGCGAAAGCTGAAAGCCGCCGCATTATCGCCGTCGGAACGACGACGACGCGGGCTTTGGAATCTTCATTAACAGATAATAAAAAGTTTCTCGCGGGGAAAAGCGCGGCGAATCTAACGATTACGCCAAACTATAAATTTCAGGCGATTGACGGACTTTTGACAAATTTTCACTTGCCGCAATCGTCGCTTCTCGTTCTCGTTTCAACTTTCGGCGGTCACGAACTTATAATGAATTCATATCGCCGCGCCGTCGCATCCGACTTTCGATTTTACAGTTACGGCGATTGTATGTTTGTTTTTTAATTTCAAATTCCAGATTCCATATTCCATATTGAAGATAAATATTTGGAATCTGGAATCTGGAATTTGAAATCTGGAATTTGAAATCCCATTTATGGCAGTTTTGCAGACTATACGTAATCTTTTTGTTCCCGAAACGGAAAAAAAGCCGGAAATTATCGTGCCTGCGCCGATGTGCGTTTACGAAATTCGTCCGCTGACCGACCGCCATCAGAAGGAAGTAATGCGGCTTAATCTGCGCTGTTTCAAAAACGGTGAAAATTATACGAAACACACTTTCGCTTATTTGCTCGGCGATGCGAAAACTTTGAGTTATCGCATCGTTACGCCGAACGGCGAAATGGTCGGTTTTATTTTTATAATGATCGCCGAAAACGGTTCGGCGCATCTGACAACTGTCGGCGTTGCGCCCGAACATCGGCGGCGCGGCTTGGCGGAAAAACTTTTAACGCACGTCGAAGAAGCATTGCGACGACGCGATATAAATACGATTATGCTTGAAGTTCGCGTCAGCAACACGACGGCGCAAAGTCTTTATCGCGGTTTCGGCTACTCAATCGTTCAGCGCATCGTTAAATATTATAATAACGGCGAAGACTGTTTTTTAATGGTGAAGCCGCTTTTCTGATTTAGGATTCAGGATTCAGGATTTAGGATTTGAGTAAACCATTGAATCTAAATCCTGAATCCTGAATCCTGAATCCTGAATCTTTAACCTTGAACTTTGAACTACCCAAAATTTATCCGATTACCGACGAGCGTTTGTCGAGAATTTCGCATTCCGAACAGGTTGAAAAATTCATCGAAGGCGGCGCGAGATTTATTCAACTGCGCGAAAAATACGCTTCGGCGCGGGAATTTTACGAATCAGCCGAAAGCGCGTTAAAGATTGCCCGAAAATACAATGCAAAAATTATCATCAATGACCGCGTTGACATCGCTTTGGCGTTAAAAGCCGACGGCGTTCATCTCGGTCAGCACGATTTGCCGCCTGCCGAAGCGAGAAAAATTTTAGGCAAAAAAGCGATTATCGGTTTCTCGACGCACAATATTGAACAGGCAATCGCCGCTGTTCGGATGCCGATTGATTATCTGGCAATCGGTCCGATTTTCGCTACAAAAACTAAAGAAAATCCCGATGCGGTTGTCGGTTTGGCAGGTTTGATAAAAGTGCGCGAAGCGACGGGAAACTTTCCGCTCGTCGCAATTGGCGGAATTTGTTTGAAAAACTTGCCGGAAATACAAAAAGCGGGATCAAATTCGGCGGCAATTATCAGCGATTTGATTTCCGATGCTGAAAAAATAGGCGCAAATTACAAACTTTTATCTTCGCTTTAAACCGTTGCTTGTAAATATTGTTTGTCGAAGTTAAAAAATAACTTGCCTTTTCTCATATAATTGCGTAAAAATAGATTAGCTGAAAATTCAGCTTCGCTTTTTTCACAATTTTCATCCCGCCTTTTTCCAATTTCCCCAAGGAGTTAATCCAACCGATGAGTTTGCTTGATGTAGCACCGATTATAGAGCAGATGCTGCTTACTTCCGATAATGTCAGTGATTTAAATTTCTCGACGGGACAAAAACCGCAGGTCGAAATCAGCGGAAGTTTGTATGCGTCAACGCCGCTCGGACTCGGAAAACTGACGGGTTTTCAGACCGAGATGATTGCGATGGCGATTTTGCGCGATAATGCTGAAGCGGCGCGGCAGCTTGCCAATTACGGAACGGCGGATTTAAGTTACGCACTGCCGGGACGATGCCGTTTTCGTGTTAATATCTTTCAACAGCGCGGTTCGTTTTCAATCGTGATGCGCGTCATTCCGCACGAAGTTCCAAGTTTTGAATCACTTAGCGTTCCGCCGCAGCTTACGGATATTTGTGATATTCGCAACGGCATCGTGCTGGTTACGGGTCCGACCGGCTCCGGGAAAAGTTCGACTCTGGCTGCCGTCATTGACCGCATCAACGAAACGAAAAGCTATCACATCGTCACGATTGAAGACCCGATAGAATTTCTTCACTCGCACAAAAAATGCACTATCAATCAGCGCGAAGTCGGTTCGGATACGAAAGATTTCGCTTCCGCGCTTCGTGCCGCATTGCGACAAGCACCGAAAGTTATTTTAGTCGGCGAAATGCGCGATCTGGAAACGGCGGAAATTGCGCTCGAAGCCGCCGAAACCGGACATCTTGTTTTATCAACTCTGCACACGATTGACGCGGCGAAAACGGTTGACCGCATCATCGGTCTTTACCCGAAAAACGAAGAAAAAATTATTCGCACACGGCTCGCGCAAACTTTTCGCTACATCATTTCGCAGCGTCTGATTCCGCGCGCCGACGGCAAAGGGCGCGTTGCCGCCGTCGAAATTTTAAAGTCGAATCCGCGAACGCGCGAATACATCGAAAAAGGCGAATCGGACGGCAAAACTCTGCTCGACGCGATGCGCGACGGCGAAATTGACGGAATGCAGGATTTCGACGGCGTAATCCGGCAGATGATTGATAAGGGAACGATTTCGCTCGAAGACGGACTTTCATTTGCGACCAATCAAAATAATCTTCTGCTGCAATTAAAAGGTTTATCCTCGACAGATGATTACAACAATGCTCAACCAAAAACGCCGCAGTCAATGCCCATTAATTCCATTCCGCCGCCAACACCGAGAAATTCCGTCCTCGATATGATCGAGAAATAATGGTGAATGATGAATGATAAATGGTGAATCAAGAAATTATTTTACCATTCATCATTCATCATTCATCATTCACCATTAAAAGATATGATAATACGTTGCGATAATTGTTCTGTTTCTTTGCAGCTCGACGAATCGAAAATTCCGGGCGGCAATTTTACGGTGCGCTGTCCGCGCTGCCAAAATATGATTCGCGTTCATAAAGGCGCGAAAGGACACGGTTCTTCAACCGTTCAGCATCTGGAAGCCAACAAACCGGCTCCGGCGGTTGAAGACGGAACGCAGCAATTCGCCGCGAAAGAATCGGAGTTTCAAATAAATTCGGCTTTAAAGGCGTTGCTGTCGGCTTTGAAAACCGAGAATACGGTTTTGAGCATAGACGACGAGAAAGGTGAAAAACCGCGCCGCGTTTTGCTTTGTATGGGACAAAAGCGCGATGAAACGGCAAAAAAATTATCCGAATCCGGCTATAAAGTTTATATCGCGCAAAAACCGGCGCAAGCTAATGAGCGTCTGCGCGAAGGAAAAACTGAAATTGTAATTTTTTCGCCTGATTTCGCCGCCGAATTCGGCGGCGCAGCGATTTTACAGCAAAAAGCCAACGCGATGTATTCGTCGGAAAGAAGAAGGCTTTTTTTGGTGTCGCTCGAAGACGGCGGAACGACGATGAACGCGCACGAAGCGTTTCTGCGAAATCTGAATTTAATCGTCAACACAAACGATATTCCGCAGCTTCCGCTGATTCTGAACCGCGCTCTGCGTGACTTTAACGACCTTTATCACTATTTCAACAAAGGTCTAAATTTGGAGCCGATTTAGTCGATTTTAATTTGAAAAGAAAATATAGCCACAAAATGGCACAAAAGAGCAAAAGAAAAAATCAAAGTAACTCTTATTGTGTTTTTTTGTGCCTTTTTTGGCTATTAATTTATTGCGCCTCAAATCGAACTCACATCAATTGATTTTTTCCAAAATTATAGCCGAATTTTTCGAGCCGAAGCCGATGCAATTACACAAAGCTGTTTTTACATCAGCTTTTTGCGCGTGATTCGGCGTGTAATTCAAATCACAGTTTTCATCCGGTTCGTCTAAATTGATTGTCGGCGCGATGGTTTGTTCGTTCAAAGCCAGCAGAGCCGCGCCGATTCCCGCCGCGCCGGACGCGCCTTGCGGATGACCGATTTGCGATTTCGTCGCCGACAATTTCAATTTATAAGCGTGGTCGCCGAAAGCGTTTTTTATACTTTGCGTTTCGATGCGGTCATTGAGCAGCGTCGAAGTTCCGTGCAAATTTACATAATCAACTTTTTGATAATCAATTCCCGCATCATTCATCGCAAGCTGCATTGCCCGCGCCGGTTCGATGCCGTTTTCTTCTAAACGAACGCGATGATAAGCGTCGCAAGTCGAGCCGTAACCGGAAATTTCGGCGTAAATTTTAGCGTTGCGTTTGATTGCGCCTTCCAAAGTTTCGAGAACGAAAATCCACGCGCCTTCGCCGACGACGATTCCCGAACGATTTTTGTCGAACGGACGTGAAGCCTTTTCCGGTTCGTCATTAAAATCTTTGGTCAAAACCGTCATTAAATTAAAACCCTCGAGAATTCCGCGCGCAATCGGCGCGTCAACGCCGCCCGCAATCATCGTTTCCTGCCTTCCTAAAGCGATGTGACTAGCCGCATAACCAATAGCGTCAGTAGAACTCGTGCAGCCGGTCGAAACGACGTGAGAAAGCCCGTGAAGCCCGAAGACCATCGAAAGTTCGCTCGAAAGTCCGCCATGCGTCGAAGACGGAATCGTGTAAACGCTCGCCTTTTTCACTTCGCCCGTCAGCCAGTAGACATACTGCTTTTCGGTAAAAGCCAAGCCGCCGCCGCCAGTTCCTAGAACGACTCCGAAATTTTGTCTTTCCGTGTTTGTCAGTTTATTAGTTTCGATTCCCGCATCTTTGACGGCTTCACGGGCGGCGGCGAGTGCGAGAGGAACAGTGCGCGGAACGTGCTTGCGGTCTTTCGGATTTAACTCGGCTTCCCAGTCAAAATCGTTTATCTCAGCGGCGATTTTTACGTTTGAGTTTGAAGTGTCGAAACTTTTGATTTTTTTTATTCCGCTCGTTCCCTGTTCGAGTGCTTCCCAAAACGCTCTGCGCCCGATGCCGATTGGCGTAACGCATCCGAAACCCGTAATGACAACCCGACGCGGCTTTGTGAGATTTTTGAACATAAAATGTATTTTGAGGATAGCATTTTGCGCGAAATGAAAGCCAATTACAAAACAGTTTTAGAAGCAGTTGATGAAGATTGAATGCAAGAGAATTTGATTCGACAAAAACTACAAAATTTTAATAAATCAACCACGCATCGAACGCCCAGCCGACTTCGCCGGCGTATGAAACCATACACCAGCGTCCGCGCCGACCGTCAATCGTCGTATAATTTTTTTCGCAGTTTTCGAGCTTAATTGATGCGCCGGACGGAATTTTAACGAGTTGCGTCCCGGTTTTGACGCTCGGCTCGGTTCGGAGCGAAAGAAATCCGTCATTCGACGGAGCGACCCGCGCCATTGGCGCGGCTGAATTGTTTTGCGTCGGATTCGGAAAAGGCTGTGTGTTGGAAGTTTTCTTTTGATTTTTTTGATCCTGAATCTGTTTTTCGAGATCGGCGAGTTTTTCTTTTAGTTCCTTGTTTTCATTACCCCGCGTTATGGCAGGCGTTTCAGTCGGCTTCGGACTATTTGAAACCGCTACTACTTCAGTTTTGTTGAAAGTATTTAATAACACCAGTGCGGCGATGCCGATGACTCCTAAAAACAAAAGTCCAATGATTCCGGCAACTACGAACGGTACAATGCTTCTTTTTTTCGGCTGATTTTGTGCGGCTGCAGAAGGAAAAATAGTCGGTGCGCTATCATTTTGAATATCTATTCGCAAAGGATTTTGACCGGAAGGAATTTGCACGGTTTTCTGCCCGCTGCCGACGGAAAACAAAGATGCCCCGTCAGCCAAACAAAACCGCAGTGAATCGTCGGTATATGTAGTTTTGCAAACAGGGCATTCTTTCATAATCATATCCGCAAAGGCATTACGATATATTTGTAAGTGTAATTTTTGTCGCCCGCAATACTCATCTGCGTTTGCGCGTTGCCGTCTTTAAATTCAAATGCGATGCGCGGTTTTCCGCCGCTTTCCTTCACTTTAACCTTTTCGCCGTCGGTTTCCTGTTGAACTCCATTCGTTTCGGCTTCAGACGAACTAATAACATTCAGAAAATCCTGTAAATACTGCGAATTGAAGCCGATATTTACTTCTTCGCCGGAATAATCGGCGGAAATTTTTTCGCTCGCTTCGCCTTCTTCCGAACTTTGCGCTCCAATTTCGATTTCGTTCGGTTTAATCGTCAAACGAACCGAGCGCGTTCTTTCATCAGCCATCAGCGCAACGCGGCGAATGGCAGTTTTCATTTCGTCCGCGTCGAAGGTGACGACTTTATCGTTGTCCTTCGGAATAACCATTTCGTAGTTTGGAAACGTGCCGGAAAGTTTGCGCGTAATCAAAAGGCGACCGTCAACTTCAAAATAAATATGATTCGGGTCTTCGCCAAAACTGACTTCGCCCTTTGCGTCACGTGCGATTTTGACGAGTTCGAGCAGAGCCTTTTTCGGAATCAGCGCGTCCATCACTTCGGTCGCTGAATTTTCAGCTAATTTTCTTTCTATATAAGCAAGCCGATGTCCGTCGGTCGTCACCATTTTTGCCGAAGTTCCGTCAATCATAAATTTTGCGCCCGAAAGCGTAAATCGTGATTGTTCACTGGTAATTGCAAAAGCCGTGTTGTGAATAAAATGATTAAATATTTCCGCCGAAAGTTTCATCGGTGCGCTTTTGAACGATGGAACTTCGGGAAAGGTATCTTTAGAAACACCGGCGAGACGAAAATTCGATTTTCCGCAGTTGAGTTTCACCCATTCGTTGTCGTCTTTTGTGAAATGAACGTCCGCGTCGTCAAGCAGCCGAACGATGTCGAAAAGTTTTCGCGCTTGAACGCACATCGAACCGTTTTTCAAAATATCGGCTGACGCTTCGCAGCGAATCGTTACGTCCAAATCCGTTCCGACAATTCTGATAGTATTTTCACCGACTGATTCGATCAAGATATTCGATAATACCGGAATCGTGCTTTTCTTTTCGACAATGCCTTGAACAAATCCGAGTTCATCTTTGAGAACACTCTGCTTGATTATAAATTCCATCTATTTATTACTCCTGAAAATATTTTTATTATACCTAATCTTTTACTTTTATTTCGCGTCGCCTTTTACTATTTCTAATACTTTAAAAACTATATATTTAACTAGTAGTAGTAGTAGAGCCTGTGGAAAAGTGGAAAACCGACTTTATTAAAGCAATCATTAAACTTATATTTCCACAGTCCTTGTGGAAAACTTGTGGAAAACTTATCAGCCTGTGGAAATTTTAGACAAAATAATACTTTTTCCTCAATTTCCACAGGCTAATTTTGTATCAGCCTGTGGAAATGTGGAAAACTTTGTTTAAGTATTGAAAATAGATAGAATACTCAAACATATTTTAATATGTGCTGTGGAAAACTTCCACGTAAATTTACTCTAAATCTCCGCTAACTAACTACAAAGATTGTCTATAAGTTCGCTGACAACCCTGTGGAAATTTCTGTCGTCCTTAATAACGGAATCAATTTTACCAACTGAATGAATGACGGTTGTATGATGTTTTCCTCCAAACTCGCGCCCGATTTCCGGGAAACTGTGCTTTGTCAGACGTTTACATAGATACATTGCAACCTGTCTAGGAACGGCGATGTTCCGCGAATTGTTTTTTGATTTTATTTCTTCAACTGACAATTTGTAATGTGTCGCAACAATTCTGGCGATTCTTTCCATTGACAAACCTTCCGGTTGGTCGTTGTCAACTATATTTCGCATCGCGTCCTGCGCCAGCATTTTGGAGATCGGCATTCCGCGCAATGAAGAAATAGCGACGAGTCGAACGAGCGAGCCTTCGAGTTCGCGGATATTGCTTCGCACTTTTCCGGCGATAAAAAATGCTATTTCATCCGGTAAAGTTACGCCGTCTAAATCGGCTTTCCGTTTTAAAATGGCAACTTTTGTTTCCAGATCGGGCGGTTCGATGTCGGCAATCAAACCCCATTCAAATCTCGAATGAAGTCTTTCTTCCAAAGTCGGAATTTCGCGCGGCGGACAATCCGACGTGATGACAATTTGTTTTTGATCGTTATGCAGCGCGTTGAATGTGTGAAAAAATTCTTCCTGCGTTCGCTCTTTTCCCGCCATAAACTGCACGTCGTCCATTAAAAGCACGTCAATCGAACGATATTTTTCGCGGAAAGTCTGTGTTTTGTCGTAACGAATCGCGTTTATCAATTCGTTCATAAATTTCTCGGATGTGATATAGGCGACACGCAAATGACGGTTTCTTTCCTTTATCGAATGACCGATGGCGTGCATTAAATGCGTTTTTCCTAAACCGACACCACCATAGATAAATAAAGGATTGTATGTTTTACCCGGTGTTTCCGCTGCGCCCAGAGAAGCGGCGTGGGCGAATTCATTGCACGACCCGACGACAAATGTTTTAAATGTGTATTTTTGATTAAGCGAATTTTCAATCGGTTCGATGTCAACAAAATTCGGCGAACTGTTCTTCATTAAAACTTCGGGCTTTGGCTTATCTATGTAATTAAAACCGTTCGTTTTAGGTGGACTTGGAAAATTTCTCTGCTTTTCAAAAAAGAATTCGGTTTCGTCATCATCAAATTTTTCTTCATTAATATCGGAATCTTCGACTTCCCAATCCAGACGATAATTTGTGAGATTCAATTCTCTTAATGTTTGGTTAATAACTTCCGAATAATAAGTGCTGACCCAATCTTTCGTGACTTGTCCGGCGCGCAGATGCAGAATTTTTTCTTGCTCGTCGCACCCGTCAAATTGGATCGGGCGGAACCATGAGTCAAAAATTTGTTTATTCAGACGTTTTTCTACGGATTGAAGAATGTTATTCCAAACACTTTTGGTTTCCATCGAAGTTTCCATTACTTTTTCTCCCAAAATATTTTGTTAAATCAATGGTAAAACTTTTAAGCAGATTTCTGTCAATCGAACTTTTAAGCTGACTTAATTTTTTACCTTTTCATTTCTTAACAAACCATTTTGTTTTGGCAGTTTGAGCGATATTTTTGTTCTAAAATTAAAAGTTTTCCACAGGGATTTCCACAGGCTTGTGGAAAGTTGCTTAAAAGTTAAAGTGAAACTTTAACTCTATTATTTTCAATAGGTTACGGGAAATTTTAATGTGGAAAACGGATGCAAGACTAACACAATAAAATACGTAATGCAAGAAGAAATCCACAGGTTTTTGAAAAAATAAATTAATTAACCGAAAGTCTTTTTTTAACATCAACTTGGCAGGATTTAAGTTTGTGTTAGACTGATTTGACTTCGATTTTTGAGTTGAAAATTATGCGGAAACGAAAAAGAAAAATGGTGAAATTGAAGGAAAATAATTCTGACACGGATGTTTTATTCAAACTGTTACAAACTGCTTCGGAAGGCTTGTATTACATGAGCGAAACCGATGCCGAAATCACGCCTTTTGTCGGTGAAACTGCGAAAGAGGTATCAAAAGAAGAAATAATGCGGCAAACGGAAACCTCGCCGGATAAACATATTGAAGAGAGAGATTTTGCCAAGATGTTTGAAAGGCTGACAAATATTCAGAATTGGTTCGGCGAGGAAGAAACAGCAACCGTCGCCAAATTTGTTGCGTTAAAAGAAATATTAGAAAAAAACTTAAAAGATTTGAAGGTTTTTAAAATCGGCAAAATCGAGTTAGATATTTATTTTGTCGGACTTGATACGGAAAGCGTTTTGATAGGAATTAAAACGAAAGCAGTCGAAACATAAAAAAAAGCCAAGGATTTATCGCATCCTTAGCCTTTGAAAAAATTGTGTTGGTTTCTATTTTTCTTTGATAGAGCTAACGCCGGAAGTTTTTTTAAGCAAGTTTTTCGGACTGCCGGAATAAATTATGCTGCTCGCGCCGGAAGCATCGCTTTTCAGTTCATTAGCGACAAAAACGCTGACTTTGCTCGCGCCGCTGGCATCAATCGAAGCGTTTTCAGATTTCAAATTTTCCGCATCAATCTTACTTGCGCCGCTGACATCAACCGTTAAGTTTTCAGTTTCGCCCGCAACGGTGATTTTTGTCGCGCCGCTCGAATCAATCTGTAAATTTTCGTTTTTCAGATTGGCGAGAGAAACTTTCGATGCGCCGGAAACATTCAGATTTTCGATGTTCGGAGCCGATATTCGGACGCGAATCGCATTTTTTGTGGAAATTATTTTTTCCGTTTCGAGTCTTAAAACGCCGCCGCTGACTTCAGTTTTAATCAAATAAAGTAGATTGTCGTCCGCTTCGATTTCAACGCTGAAATCTTTTTGCGCGACGATTTCGACCTCGAAAACTCCGCCGACTTCAATTTCTTGAAAATTAGTCACATCGCGTTTTTCGGTCGCTAAGTTGCCCGAACCGGAAACGCCTTCGTTAATCGAAAAATTGAAAAACTTCGTCGTCATTTTCCCGAAAGAAAATACGTTCGCAAAGATCAAACCGAGAGTTAATGCCAATATAAAAATTATTAAACCAACTTTTTTCATCTCATTCCTCCGTAAAATTTCAAATAATCGTAAAGGTAACGAAGAATTTTTGCGGCAAGTTCCGTATTTTTTATCGAGTGAAAAAATAAAACTGAATTGCCTGCGCGATTCCGATTAGCAAACCGAACAACGCGCCGAAAAGTTCGATTGTCCGCAGATGTTCTTTGGCGACTGACATCACTAACGCTTCGAGTTTTTCGACCGGATAATTATTGATTTTTTCGCGCACGACATTTCCGATGTTGAATTCTTTAATTGCCTGCGGAAGTTTTTCACGTGCCGCTGAAATAATCGTTTCGGTCAAAGAAAGAGTTGCTTCTCGCATTTTTGTTTCGGAAATATGATCCGATAATTTACCAATCGGCGCGGATAAAATTCGTTCGATTTGACGCGAGAGAACGGAGTTAATGACATTCGAGGTTTCATCGCGCGACAGAATGCCGAGCAATCCTTTGGAAAGCATTCGTTTGAGTTTCGCTTCGGATTCCGGGTGAATCGTCTGTAAAATTGCGTCAATGCTGTGCGGACGAAGTTTTTGCAGCGTGTCGGTCAAATATGCCGAAATCGAAGTCAGCATTTCTTCGCCCTGCACAAGCGATAAGACGCTTTTCGATATTTGATTTTTCAATCGTTCGAGCTGTTCGGGAGCGATTTTTCCGATGATTTCCGGTAGCGGACGGCTCATCGCGTTATCAATCGTCGAATTCAAAAATTTTTGCGCTTCCTGCGCGAAAAAGTCGCCGCGCAAAGTTTCCTCAATGCGTTTCGGAACTTTTTCATTAACTAAATCATCAACTTCACTAAGCAAATTTTCGCGCGACACAAAAATCTTTTTAAAAAACGGCAACTGCTCGTAATAACCGTGAACTTCTTTTTTAATAAGTGTGGAAATTTGATTGCGCGTTCGTTCGGCAGTCGCAATTTGCGCCAGTTGATGAACAATCGGTTCAATTTGCCCGACCGCTTTTTCCTTTAAAAGCGCGATTGCATCGTCGGTAAACATCTGTCCGAGCGGCGTTTCGGTATTTGCCAGTTCGTCAACGCGGCGATTGATAAAGTCCTTGATTTTGAGAGCGAACGAAGGCTGCTGAATCGCCGAACGAATGCGAGTTTCGAGAAATCCGAGAATTTTATTAAAGTTTTCCTCGTCAACGACCTGAGAAACGCGCTGCGACAAAACTTCGTCAACGCGCCGTTCGACGAAACCTTGAATCGTCTGCAAAGTTTCCTCGCTCTGCAAAACGCTTTCAATATGTTCGGCGATTTTTAATTGCAGCGACGAAATCGCGTCCAAAACCGGTTCGCGGACTCCGGCGGGCAATGCTTCGATCAGCGACGGGTAATTGTTTGACAAAAGTTCTTCCGCGTAAGATTCGATAACACCTTGAACTTTTTGGCGCAGAAAATCTTTTTTGAAAAGTTCGTCGGTGATTGTTTCCTGTGAAACGAGTTCTTCGCCAACCGCTTTTCCGATGGCTTCCGCCAGACGCGCACGATGGCGCGGAATCATTCCCTGCGGAAAAATCGTAATGCCAAATACCTTAAAAGGGTTGCGCGGGCGAAAAAGCATCCGCACGGCGAGCCACGCGCCCACGTAGCCGTGAATCGTGGCAAATAAAATCAAAGAAGTAAGTTGAACCCAAATACTTCCGAAAAAACTTGAAAAATCCATATAAAGTTCAAAGTTCAAGGTTCAAAGTTCAAGGTTCAAAGTCAAAAACAACCTTGAACTTTGAACCATTCAGAAAACCTGAAAACCTTTTGATTTCAAACAAAAATCGGAAAATTCCTTTAGCCAATCGTGATTCGCGCTATAATTTTTCCATTGTTCGTCTTCGTCTTTATACAAAGTTTTGTCGTCGGGCGCGTCCGTGATGCTCAAATCGGCAAAGATGCGTTTGTTTGGCTCAAGTTTCGGCAGAATTTCCGCGCGAATTTTTTCGCCGATCAAATGCGCTTCGTCTTTTTCCAATTTCACGCCGGTTCCGTTATAAGTCATTTGTTTAATTTTGCCTTCGCTCAAAACGTCGAAACTTTTAATGACTTCTAGCGTCGCCTTCCAATTCCAGACGTTCGCGCTAAACTCAAAATTTTCCGAACCCAAATCCAATAATGTAAAGCTCATAAATTTTCTCCAACAAAATGCTAAACGCGCTTGCAAACTAAGTCAATTGGATTTAGCCGCGAACAAACACAAACAGATACAAAAAGCAGAATTTTTTAACAATAAAAAATTTTGCTTTTTGTCGTGGTCTTTCGTGTTTGTTCGTGGCTAAATTTCTTTTCGCGGTTTATAATTTCGTTTTCAAAAATTATGTCAAACCCAATTTCATACTCGGATGCCGGCGTTTCGATTGATAACGCAAATTTAGCCTTAGCGAAAATCAAAAACTTTGCCAAATCAACATTTAACGAGCAAACCTTAACCGAAATCGGCAGTTTCGGCGGAATGTTTTCAGGCGCGTTTCCCGAAATGAGCGAACCGATTTTGGTCGCTTCCGCCGATGGTGTCGGGACGAAATTGAAAATCGCTTTTGACACCGGAATTCACGACACAATCGGTCAAGACCTCGTAAATCACTGCGTCAACGACATTCTCGTGCAGGGCGCACGACCTTTATTTTTTCTCGATTATTTTGCGACCGGAAAACTTTCGCCGGAAATTACGGCTTCGGTCGTCGAAGGAATTTCCATCGCCTGCAAAGAAAACAAATGCGTTCTGCTCGGCGGCGAAACAGCGGAAATGCCCGGCTTTTATGCTGACGGCGAATATGATTTGGCAGGATTTATCGTCGGCGTGGTTGATAAATCGAAAGTCATTGACGGCAAAAATATCGCGGCGGGCGATGTCGTACTCGGATTGCCGTCGAGCGGTTTGCAGACAAACGGCTATTCGCTGGCGCGAAAATTATTTTTTGAAGTCGGAGGTTTTCAGGCTGATTCCTATATCGAAGAATTGGGCAAAACCGTCGGCGAAGAGTTGCTCAAAACACACACGAGTTTCCTAAAACCTTTGGAAAAATTACTCGCTTCGGGAAAAATCAAAGGCTTGGCGCACATCACCGGCGGCGGATTTCTGGAAAATATTCCGCGCATTCTACCCGAAAACGTCGCCGTCGAAATAAAACGCAGAACGTGGACGGAACTTCCCGTTTTCGGCTTAATGCAAAAACTCGGCAATGTCGCGGATTCTGAAATGTTCCGCACTTTCAATATGGGCGTTGGAATGATTGTGATCTGCGCGGAAGCAGATAAAGAGTATTTGAAAAATAATTTAGGCGAATGTTTTGAAATTGGGCGAGTTGTTGTGGGAAATAAAGAAATTTTTATCGTTTAAAGTAAACTATTTGAAGTTAATCAATATGAAGTCAGAAACAGTTTCACGTTTATTTAATAGCACATTTAATAGCGGGCGGCGGTTGAAGAGAAAAATCAGTTGATTTACAACTCTATCTATCTTAAAATGCCGAATCGTATCTCCTGATTCTAAATTTTCCTTACAGCAATATGTCAACAATAGAGAAAGAGATAGTTTTCGATGCCGATTTGTCCGAAGATTTCGACGATGAAATAATCGAAGAGTCGAATGAGGCGACGAAAAAGCGTTCTCGTGTGCCGATTTATGTGACGAGCAGTATTATTTTGGTCAGCGCGATAATCGGGTTGGCGTGGTGGCTTTACGCGCGGCAGTTCGCAACGACCGACGATGCTTT
The DNA here is from genome assembly GCA_030855875.1 of Acidobacteriota bacterium. GTDB lineage: Bacteria > Acidobacteriota > Blastocatellia > Pyrinomonadales > Pyrinomonadaceae > SXVE01. Next base: position 592 of record JALYQJ010000391.1, on the reverse strand, counting down.
TATCGAAGGCAATATTACGCTCGTCAGTTCAAAGATTTCGGCGCACGTCGCGCATTTGCACGTCACGGAAAATCAATACGTCAAAAAAGGCGATTTGTTGATTGAATTTGACGCGCAGGAAGCGGAAGCCAAACTCGCGCAGGCGAAAGCCGCATTGCAAACTACTATTGCCGCTCTTGACAAGGCAAAAGCGAATGTCGCATTGACGCGGTTGACGAGCCGAGCCGGTTTAAATCAGGCAAATTCCAATCTGCAAACCGCCCGCACCAGTATCGAGCAAACAAAATACGCATCTTCCTCAAAGCTAAACGCCGTCGAGCAAACGCAAAATCAAAAAAACACCGCCGAAGCCAATCTCCGACAGGTTCAGGCGCAAATTCCGGCGGCGGAAGCGGCAATCGCCCAAGCCTTGGCGCAGGTTACCGCCGCGAAAAATAAATTGGAAGTCGCGCGGCTCGAACACGAACGCGATAAAACGCTTTCCGCCGCCGGAGACGTTTCCCGACAGCAACTCGATTTATCCGGCGCGGCATTGAGCGAAGCTCAAGCCGGACTTGTTTCGGCGGAAAAACAGGTGGAAATTGCCGAATCG
>JALYQJ010000377.1 GCA_030855875.1 Acidobacteriota bacterium | reverse complement strand
TCACAACTATTGACTCCATAATCTGTATTTCTCGGCTCTTGATAACTCACTTCTCAAAGAAATGTCTAATCAAAAGATTTTCTCTAACTTTTTACTGAGGCATTACCATGCCTGTTAAAACTGTTTGTCTTAAAAAATTCAAATACTCTGTCCGGGACTGAAAATCATTGAGAGAAATATTTCACAAACTGCGAAAAGAAATCAGAAAAATATTTTTTGAGTGAAAGTAAACTACAAAGAGAATTTTCGAGAATTAAAAATGCGGAAGTTTTTCAGACTGCTCGAAAACGAGAATTGGCGGGTGTCAAAAAACCCGTCGAAAATATCGTTCCAAAAGGCTTGATTTCAGGCGGTTTTAATTTTTGATTTCTACCTGTCAGAAAACATTACTTTTTTGACACCCTGGGAAAGAAAAAACTTTCCATCAAAAATAAAAAAAATAAAAAATTTCTGTAAGATTTCACCGTTTTTTCTCATATACAAATGGAACACTAATTTTTGCAAGCATTTTATCCGAATCAGTTGATTCAATTGCAGATTCTTTCTTTTGCTTAGCTAAAACCAGATAAGGAGAAAAAACAATGCCGAGAATACCACACGGAGCGGTCGTCACGCTCGAACAAGTCAATTCTGCCGTCGGCGCAGCGACAATTAATAACGTCAGTCTGAACATTCCGTTTTCACTGAGCGTGATGCCGAACTTCAAACGGTTCGACTTTCTTTTTCCTAAACTTCAAGACAATCCGAACAATCTGCTGCCCGAATCGCCGCAAACGGTCGAGCATCTCAAACAATTGGGACAAACGATGCGCGATCTGAGCGCGGCGGGCGACAATCTCGATTCGCCAATTCCCGCCGGATACACTTATCTCGGACAGTTTATCGACCACGACATTACTTTTGAAGTCGTCTCCGGCGACATCACTCCGATCAACGACCCGAATCTCGCGCCGCTTTCGGTCAAAACAATTCGGGAAAGCATCGTCAACAGCCGCACGGCGACTCTCGATCTCGACAGCGTTTACGACACTCCGGCACCGCGTGACGGGGACAAAATGGTCGTCGGGAAAGTTACGCCGCTCAATGGAACGGCTGTACCGACTTTGCGTCCGGCGGGTAAAGACGATGACAACGATCTGCCGCGTGAGCCGCGTCAAGACAACAACCCGTCACAAGACCGCGCCGCATTAACGGGCGATCCGCGCAATGACGAAAACACCATTATCGGTCAACTGCACACGGCTTTTCTGCGGGCGCATAACGCTTTAATCGCACGGGGGAAAACTTTTGATGAAGCCCGCACTCTGCTGCGTCAGCATTATCAATGGATCATTGTTAACGATTTTTTGAAAAGAATTGCCGACCCGAAAATCGTCAACCGCGTCAAGAAAGCCAATCAGGTTTATAAACCATATGATTACTCGTTTTTTATGCCACTCGAATTTACCGTGGCGGCGTATCGTTTCGGACATACGATGATTCGGAAGGATTACGATTTTAACTTGAACTTTAACACCGGCGGATCACCAGCGATTCCCGCGACGCTTGATTTATTATTCACTTTTACCGCATTAAGCGGCGAACTCGGCGGCGGTGTCGTTTCTCCGCAAGGCACAGATACGCTCCCTGACAATTGGATTATTGAATGGCAACATTTCGTTGATGTCGGACAACCGTTTAACAAGGCGCGGCGTTTTGATACTCAACTGGTCGAGCCGTTGTTTCATTTGAAAAATTTGCTTGGAAAAGATCTTCCCGACGAAGCGCGGCTGGCGGTGCGAAATCTGCTGCGCGGCTATCTGCTGCGGATGCCGACCGGTCAAACCGTCGCCCGCGCGCTGAAAGTCAAGGCTTTAACCAAAAAGGAAATCGAAAAAGCCGCCGCCAATCCCGAACATCTCGCCGTCTTAAAAGAGTCGGGTTTTAACAAACGAACGCCGCTTTGGTTTTATATTCTCGCCGAAGCCTTTGCCCAAACAAAAGGAAAAAGACTCGGCGAAGTCGGCAGCATTCTGGTCGCCGAAGTATTAATCGGACTTATCCGGCGCAGCGAGAATTCGATTCTCAATGAAGATGACTGGAAACCTACTCTCGGCTCCGAAGCAGGAAAATTCGAGTTGGCTGATTTACTTAAACTAGCCGGCATTCTTTAACTTAGAACAAGCCCGAAGGAATTAGTTTTCGGGCTTGTTCTTTGATTCTTCAGAGAAATTAATTTCTTAAAGCGTTTTTCAATTGAGAAACTACTGAAGAATTTAACTTTGCTTTTAATCGCTGAGTTAGTCGACGATTCACGGTAGTAACTAACTGACAGGAGAATATTATGACTGATTCCGATGGTATCAAAGATTCATTGAAGGACGATTCAAAAATTGTCGAGCCGGTGCAGTATCTCGATGAAGACAAAGGCAAAAAACTTGAAGCTGGAAAAGCATTATGTTTGTCGGGCGGCGGCTATCGCGCGATGCTGTTTCACGCGGGCGTTTTATGGCGGTTGAATGAGCTTGGGTTTTTGCCGAAACTGAAAAGAATTTCCAGCGTTTCGGGCGGGTCGATTACTTCCGGTGTGTTGGCGATGAACTGGAGCAAACTCGGATTCGGCGACGATGACATCGCGGGTCAATTTGAAGAACAACTCGTGATTCCCGTCAAAAAACTCGCTTCGCGCACAATTGATGCAACATCGGTCATTACCGGCGCGTTGTGGGTCGGCAGTATCGGCGATAAAGTCGCCGACGCTTACCGCAATTATCTTTTCGGCGATGTAACTTTGCAGGATATTCCCGATCATCCGCGTTTTGTCTTCAACGCGACGAATGTGCAGTCGGGCGCGTTGTGGCGATTTATGAAGCCGTATATGCGCGATTACCGCGTCGGTGAAATTAAAAATCCGAAAATCGAATTAGCGGTCGCCGTCGCCGCTTCTTCCGCCTTTCCGCCAGTTTTGTCGCCGGTCGAGATGGATTTAG
>JALYQJ010000375.1 GCA_030855875.1 Acidobacteriota bacterium | reverse complement strand
TATCAATATTCAATTGAGCGACGACATTTTTAATATCAACGGTCGGAAATTTATTGAAATATTCGCTTCCCCAAAGTCCTTTTTCTTCGCCCGCGTGCCAGACGAGCAGAACCGAGCGTTTCGGTCTCTTCGGAGCTTTCGCCAATGCTTCGGCGATTGCTAAAACGGCGACCGTTCCCGAACCGTCGTCGTCCGCGCCGTTCCAGATTTTATCTTCGCCCGGCGCGTTCGGTCGCACGCCGTCGTGGTCGTAGTGCGCTCCGATGGCGACCATTTCATTTTTCAAAACCGAATCAGAACCTTCCCAAACCGCTACAACATTTTGCGTCATCGCTTTTTCGGTCTGCGCGTCTACGTTTATCGAAACGGTCTTACCGGCACTAAAATTGAAAACCGGCATCGCCGCACTCGATGATGCGAAAGTTTCGTTTATCTGTGTGAAATTCGTCGTTTCGCCGGTAAAAAGATTTTCGGCAACTTTGCTTGAAATAAAAACGGTCGGCAAATTTGCGCCGCTCGCCGATTCGCGCATTTTATCCATACCGAAATTTCCGCGTTCGCGCTGATTACGCAGCCTGTCCCAATTTTGCGTAATATTCGGCGTAGCGACGACAATCAAACCGGCGGCGCCTTTTTGTTTGGCGTATGTTACCGGATCAGCCCACGCTTCGCCCTGTTTGCCGGCGGCGCGAAGTTCCTGAAACGATATGCCGCGCGGGTTATTGTCGGCATAAACAACAATGGTTTTTCCGCGCACGTCTACATCTTTGAGCGGATCAATGTTTTTCGATTTAACCATCCAGCCGTTTCCGCCAAAAACCATCGGCGCGTTTGAAATCGTTACGTCGTTGGCATTGACGATGTAATCAGTTCCGTAGACGAGTTTCTGCCCGCCGATTTCAACGGTTGTATTTGCGGCGTTAACGGCGTTGCGGCTCAGTTCGATTTTTTGAAAGAAAGTTCCATTGTCGCCCGCCGGTTTAAAACCCCAGCGGGAAAGCAGCGTCGCCATAAATTTCGCCGTCAAATCAAGTCCGCGCGAAGGCGTGTCGCGTCCTTCCATTTCGTCGGAAGCGACATAGTATAAATAATCCTTTAACTGATTCGCCGTAATTTCGTCCGCCATTTTTCGTTCGGCGGGCGTAATTTTAACCGTTGTCTGCGCGAACGCGGCAGACGGCAAAAGAAATGTAAAAGCTAAAAATAAAGCCAGTAAATTTTTTTTCATTTTTCTCCTGAAGTATTTTTTCACAGAATTTAAGGAATGAATTAACACAAAACCCAAAAGTTTCTGTGTTTTCTATGGGGTTTAGATTCGATTTATCCTACGCGGGTTTGATTGCATTTGTTTCGCGCCTGACGGCGACGACAGCGATTTTATTGTCGTTGGCGAGTTTGAGCATTTTTTCGCGGTCAAAAATCAAAGTTTTTCCAGCCGTCACGGAAAGACAGGTTGCGCCCGCGCGAATCATCGTTTCAATCGTCGGAACGCCGACGACCGGAACGTCAAAACGCATATCCTGATCGGGTTTGGCGACTTTGACGACGGTTAATTTGCCGTTCGCTAATTCTCCGGCGCGTTCGATGCAAGCGTCCGTGCCTTCCATCGCTTCGACGGCGACGCACGCTTTCGCCCGGACGACAATCGTTTGTCCCAAATCTAGCCGCGCGATTTCATCCGCGATATGCAAACCGTATTCGACGTTTCCCGTTTCAATTTCCGTAGGCTTTCTTTTCGATAAAACACCTTCGAGTGCCAGATGTTCCTGCATAAAATATGTCGAATCAATCAGTTCGATGCCTTCTTTTGCCAGTTCGTCGGCGATTCCGCCGATTAAAGAATCGGTATTGCGGCGCGGCAGATTCCAGAGCATTTTCAGCATTCTCACGTCGGGCAATGCGCCGGAAAAAATTTGAACGTGCTTGACTTGCCCAGCCATAATCGCTTTCGTCACCGCTTCTTTTTTGAAAAACGAAATCATTTTTCCCAATTGCCCGATGCCGACCCAGACGACTTTTTCGGCAACCGCTTCGATGCGTTTGTCCGTTTCTTCTTTAATGGCGACGACCGACAGCGACGCGCCCGCCTTTTTCGCGCCTTCGACGACGAGAAAAGGGAAATTTCCGTTTCCGGCAATCAAACCGAATTTCATATAATTTGTTGTGTCAGAAAAGCAGATTTTTTACGATTCAATAAACATTTTACCGTAAATCCCGTATAATATTACGTTTCCTAAAGCAAAACACCGGAAACGCTCAAATAAAAAATATGATGCAAAAAATCGTTTGTCTATCGGCATTAACACTTTTGATGTGTTTTAGTTAGGTCTTCGCTCAGAAATCAACCGCGTATTACACCGAACCGACGCTTTCGCCCGACCGCAAAGAAATCGCTTTTGTTTCGGGCGGCGACGTTTGGACGGCGGCGGCGGACGGCGGAACGGCGCAGCTTCTTGTTTCACATCCGGCAAACGAGTCGCGCCCGCTGTTTTCGCCGGATGGAAAGCGGCTCGCTTTTGTTTCAAACCGTACGGGCGCGGGCGATATTTACATTTTGAATCTGGAAACGAGCGATTTGCGGCGTTTGACTTACGACGACGCGCTCGACGGGCTTGATGCGTGGTCGCGTGACGGAAACTGGATTTATTTCTCTTCAACGAGCAAAGACATCGCCGGAAT
>JALYQJ010000354.1 GCA_030855875.1 Acidobacteriota bacterium | reverse complement strand
GACGAATACTTCGACGGAAAAATTGTCGGGGAAGTCGAAAAGGAGGGAAATCTGCTGACGCATTACCTCGAATTCGGCGGGCGCGAAGTGACGGGCGGAATTTTCACTTTTATCGCTACGCCGCGATTTGCGACCGGCTACGCCGCGCTCAGAAATCGTCCCGGATTGCTGGTTGAAACGCACTCTTTAAAGCCTTACAAATCACGGGTTCGCGGAACTTATGATGTTTTATGGAAAACAATCGAAGAAATCAATCAATCGAAAGCGAGCCTTTTTGAAGCGAACCGTAAAGCCGACGAAGAAACAATCACTCGCGGCGTAACTTATGACGCGAAACGAAATTTCCCGCTTCGCCTCGAACTGACCGACAAAAGCGAGCCTTTTCAACTGAAAGCCGTCGAATACAAACTCGAAGACAGTTCGATTTCCGGCGGCAAAAAACTGGTTTACGGCACGAAGCCGCGCGAAATTACGGTTAAAAAACACGACGAAGCGAAGATTTCCGCCGGAGTCGAGCCGCCGCTTTTCTATATCGTTCCGCCGCAGTGGACGGACGCAATCGAAGTTTTGCAGACGCACGGCATTGTGTTTGAACGAACGAAGAAGCCTTTGACAATCGAGGTCGAAAGCTATCGGTTGACCGAGCCGAAATGGGCAACGAATCCGTTTGAAAATCGTCTGCCGGTGAATTTCAAAACTGTTTCGATGACGGAAACGCGAACTTTCCCGGCAAATTCCGCGTTGATTCCGATGAATCAAACAGCGGCAAATGTTGTGATTCATTTGCTCGAACCGAATTCGGCGGATTCGTTCGCCGCGTGGGGATTTTTTAACGCGATTTTTGAGCAGAAAGAATATTTCAGCGATTTCATAATGGAAAAAATCGCCGCCGAAATGCTTGCCAAAGACGCGAATTTGAAACGCGAGTTTGAAGAAAAATTAAAAGACGAAAAATTTGCGAAAAGTCCGCGAGCGCGTTTGAATTTTTTCTACGAACGCTCGCCGTATTCCGACAAACGAATCGGCGTTTATCCGGTCGGGCGCATCACGAAAAGCGGTCTGTTTTGACAAATTGAGAGCGAAATATAAGCCGAAATAGATGCGGGTTTCCGCACTTCTTTAACAAAATAAAAATTATGAAAGCACTTTCACTGATAGCGTTGGTTTTGTCCGCATATTTATTATTTTTGGGTTTTACGACCAGACAATCTGCCGGCGAACCGCTGGGAAACGCTTTGATAATCGGCGGTTCAATCGTTGCGGGCGTTGTCATCATAATTTGGATACTTACATTTATCAAAGAGAAAAGACTGTAAGCGGGAACACGGACACAAAACCGCTCTCAAAAATTCAGTCAGATATTCTCTAAAAGTTTCGAGGTTTAAATGGTAAAAAAAGCAGTATTATTTTTTATATCAATCATTTCGTTTTCCGCTTCAAATTTCGGGCAAACCGGGCAAATGGGCGGCGTTTCCACCGGCGAGGCAAAAAACTATACTTCCAAACGAACAGTCGGAATCGTTGACGAAAAAGCTCCGAGAGTTTTTGAAGACGTGACCGCGCAGACAGTTTTGAAGGATTTCAGGTGCGTTTCCGGCGGCAAAGCGAAGGAATATATTTTGGAAACGACCGCCTGCACGGTTGCCGTTTTTGATTACGACAACGACGGCAAACCAGACATTTACCTGCTCAACGGTTCCACGATGAACGCCGAACTGGGGCGGGAAAAAGCTCCGAAATCCGCATTGTATCGAAATCTCGGCAATTGGAAATTTGAAGATGTCACGGAAAAAGCGGGCGTGGCGAACGAGCGTTGGGGAATGGGCGCGGCAATCGGCGATTACGACAACGACGGTTTTTCAGATATTTTCGTTGGCAATTACGGCACGTCGCGGCTTTATAAAAACAACAGAAACGGAACATTCACCGATGTCGCGGCGAAAGTCGGACTCGATATAAAAGGCTGGCATACGGGCGCGACGTTCGGCGATTATGATAAAGACGGGCGGCTCGACATTTTCATTCCCGCTTATCTCGAATTCGACTTGAAAAATCTGCCGCCTTCACCGCTCGCTACGGAAAAGCAAAACGGCGGGAAAAATCCCTGTCAATTTCGCGGTCAACCGGTAATGTGTGGTCCGCGCGGTTTAAAGGGCGCAAAAGACCGGCTTTTTCATCAGAAAGCGGACGGCACGTTTGAAGAAGTCGGCGATAAAATCGGTGTTAGGGACGAAGGCGATCTTTACGGTTTCGCATCCGTATTTATTGATGTTGACGATGACAAAGACCTCGATCTGCTGGTCGTTAATGATTCCACGCCGAAACAGCTTTATCTCAACAACGGGAGCGGCGCGTTTGAAGAAATCGGTTATCCGTCGGGAATCGCGCTCAATGAAAACGGGCGCGAGCAAGCCGGAATGGGTTTGGCGGTCGGCGATTACGACAACGACGGGCGCGTTGATTTTTACATTACGAATTTTTCCGACGATTCCAACACGCTTTACCGGAACGACGGCGACGCAAATTTTACCGACATCACCTTTCAAGCCGGTTTAGGCGAGCCGACGATTCCGTTTCTCGGTTGGGGAACTTCATTTTTGGATTACGATAACGACGGCTGGAAAGATGTCGTCGTCGCCAACGGTCACGTTTATCCGGCGGTAGACGATTTTCAGTGGGGAACGAGCTTTGCCCAGCAAATACTTCTGTTTCAAAATACGAAACCGGCGACGAAAAATAATCAAATACGCTACGAGCGAATTGCCGCCGCGCCGAATTCGGGTTTGGCAAAAGCCTTCACTGCGCGCGGAATCGCCGCCGCCGATTTTGACGGCGACGGACGGCTTGATTTGATTGTTAATAATTTGGATTCCGCGCCCGCGCTTTTGCGAAACGTCGCGGAAGCGAAAGGTAACTGGCTCGCTCTCAAACTCGTCGGCGATTCGTCAAAGAAAACGCCGAAAGATGCCGTCGGTTCAACCGTTTACGCAACGACCGGAAAACTCCGCCAGCGTTTCGACGTAACCAGCGGCGCGGGTTACGCTTCACAAAACGATCAGACCATTCACATCGGACTCGGCGGCGCGGTGAAAATTGATTCGCTCGAAATCATTTGGGCAAACGGCGAAACGCAGAAAATCGCGGTTGATAAAATAAATCGAATGATGACGATCAAACAAAGCGACACGGCAAAAACTCAAAAATAAGTATTCGAGATTCGCTTGTTATAAAGTAAGAATTTTGCCCGCGAAACACGCAAAAAAATCGGGAATTTTTTCCCGATTCAAGTATGTTTTACGGGCAATTCTGAAACTCACGCTTTGACGCTTTAGTAAATCGTAAATGAATACTGCACTTGTTTGACGACGGAAACCGGCTTGCCGTTTTCGACCGCCGGATCGTAACGAATATTTTGCGCGGCTTTCACGGCTTCTTCGTTCAGTCCGTAGCCCAACGGATTTAGAAGCAAAACGTGCTTGATTTTGCCGTCGGCAGCGAATCCGACGAGTAGCGTGACGGTTCCCGAAACTCCGGCGCGGCGGGCAGCATCGGTATATGAAGCGCGGGGTTTATAATTGATTTTTAAAGCGTTTACGCTGTCGGCGGTTTTTGACGCGGCATCATCGCTTTTCGGCAACTGATCGTTCATTCGGACATAATAGTCGGCGAAAAATCTGATCGAGTTTAAATATTCGGTGTAAAACTTTGAATCTTTAGAGTCGGGAATTAAACTTAGAAACTTTTGCAAATCAATTTCGGCTTCTTTCAGCATTTCGCTCCGGCTGGCGGAAGATTTATTGACGGTTCCGTATTGTTTGGTAAAACTGGCGATCAGGGATTCGGATTTGAGCAGATAGGCGGTCGCTATTCGCGGATTTATTTCAACGGCTTTCCGCGCTTTTTCATAAGCCGAATTGTATGAACCGTTTCTAAACGAAACGACTCCGATAATGTAATGTGATTCCGCCGTTTTGGAATCCAGTTTGATTGCTTCCTGCGCTTCTTTATACGCATTGTTCAAATCGTTTTTGACCAGATAAGCGTAAGCCAGCACATTTCTCATCGGCGCGTCGTTCGGGCTGATCTGAACCGCTTTTTGCAGTGCTTTGACGGCGTTTTTTTCCTCTTCGATTTTCAAATAAGACAATCCGAGAAAATACCAGCTTTGCGCGTCGGTTTGCCCGCTTTTTACCGACTTTTTCAGAACAGTTGCCGCCGCATTGAAATCGCTCTTTTTATAAAGTTCGATGCCTCTGTCGCGCTCGGTCTGCTGGGCGAAAACCGAAAAAACAAAGGCGGCAATCAGAAAGGTTGTAAGAGTAATTTTGTTAAATACTGACATCATATTTTTAGTAAATCGTAAAACTATAGCTGACGATGGTGATGTATGAAACTGCTTTTCCGTCTTTGCTTGCCGGTTCAAACTTGATTTTTCGCACCGATTCGACAGTATTTTCCGTCAATCCGTAGGGTAATTTTTTGAATGGAAATATTTCTTTTATTTCACCATCCGCTCCGAATTCGACCGCAAATTTAATTGTTCCGCTGACCGAATTTCTCCGGGCTTCGTCTGTATAGTTTGCTCTCGGTTTAGAGATGATTTTGAAAGTTGTTTTATCAATCTCGGATTGTTTAAAGTTGATTTTGTCAGCTTTTTCAAATGATTTGACGGCTTCTTTTTTATTATCGAGTTTAATATAGGTCATTCCCAGATAAAGCCACGATTTTCTGTCTTTTTCATTTGTCGTGACGGCTTTTTGCAAAACTTCCGCCGCTTTTTGATACTCGCCTTTTTCGTAAAGCTCAAAACCGTTTTCCGGCTGCTGTGCAAAAATATTGGTGGCGCAGATGAGCAAAAAGCAAATCAGAGAAGCGATGAGATTAATTTTCATAAAGGTTTTCCGTTAAATTTGGTAGTGTCATTATAATTCGGTCTTTTTATTTTGACAAGAATTTTCTGAGTTTGAAAGTTGCTGTTGAAAGCCTAATTCTTTGTAGGCAAAATTGAAATTTGCATTACTTTGCACTTTAAATAATTTTTAGCCTTGAAATTTCTTTCATAAACTTGGTAAAACAGATAGGCTGAAAATTATGAGAAAGAAAATTTACAAAAATATTCGGGCGACAGTCCTTTTATTTTTGCTGGCGGCTTTTTTACTGTGCGCGTCGGCAGATGCGCGGGAAGCATTAAACGTCCGCGATTTTTTCAATTTTGACGAACTGACAACGCTTTACAAAGAGCAGAATCTTTCTCAATCGCTCGAAAATAAATTGAATTATTTGCTGACGACACCGTTCGTTGATAATTCACAAACGGGAACGAACACGCGGCAATTCTTGCAGTCGCCGCAACTCGGCGAGTTTTTGCGCGTCGTTCACTGGAACATCGAACGCGGTTTAGAATACGAAGCGATTGAAGCGGCATTCGGCAGCGAAGCGCAATTAAACGCTTTGCTCGACGATGAAAAGTTTCCGTTTAAGAGCGAAAAACGCCGCGAGATTTTGGAACAGGCGGCGTTGCTGCGGGCGGCGGACATAATTGTTCTCAATGAAGTTGATTGGGGAATGAAGCGGACGCGCTATCGCAGCATCGCCGCCGATTTAGCGGCGCGTTTGAAAATGAATCACGCTTTCGGCGTGCAGTTCGTCGAACTCAGCCCCGTTCATCTGAGCAATCAGCCGCCGCCGCCGAATCAAGGCGAAAAAGAAATAGCAGAGCTTGTAAAAGTTGATCCGGCGCGTTACAAAGGTCTGCACGGAGTCGCTATTTTAAGCCGCTTTCCGCTCGAAAATGTTCGGCTCGTGCCGTTCAAGCATCAGCCTTACGATTGGTACAAAAGCGAAAAAAAAGGAACGAGTCTGCTGGAAAAAGGTAAACGAAAACTTTCACAGCAAGTTTTTTTGCAGGAAACTCTGCGCGAAGTCAGGCGCGGCGGGCGCACGACTTTGCTCGCCGAAATTGCCGACGCTCGTTTTCCTTCGGGGCGCGTCACAATCGCCGCCACGCATCTGGAAAACCGCACCGAATCCGCGCATCGCCGCCTCCAACTTGAAGAACTGCTCGGCAAAATCAAAAATATTTCGCATCCGGTCGTCGTTGCGGGCGATATGAATACTTCGACTTCTGATTTAACGCCGACTTCGATTCGCCGCGAACTTATAAAACGACTCGGCAGCCCGAAATTCTGGATCAGAAACGGAGTCGGCTACGCACTCGGATTTGGGATCATCGAAGATTTTATCCTGACTTCCGTCACCTTCGGACACACTCACGCCGACCCGACCGTCCGCCACATTCCCTTCGTCGCACCGAACCCGGAAAGAAAGTTTTTTGACACATTAAAGAATTTTCGCTTTAGCGACGGCGGGGCGTTCGATTTTCGCGGCGACCGCGAGCGTTCCGCCGACGAAAAAGGCGGCAATCTTTCCAATTCAAACGAGCGCGGCAGAAAAGGATTTATCACGACTTATAGGGTTAATCGCCCGATTATGCTCGTCGGCAAATCCAAACTCGACTGGATTTTTGTCAAACCGGCAGACTTGAAAAATCCTTTTGACCGCCAAGAATCCTACCGATTCGCCCCGCACTTCGGTCGAACTCTGACCGCCATCAACCAAATTGTCAAAGACCGCATTTCCGACCATCGCCCGATGCTGGTTGATCTGCCGCTCAACGAACCACCGTTGAATAAAAACAATTGACTTCAACTTTCTTTAAATCCGCTCTGGATTTTTCGATGTTCCGGGTTTCGCCTCAAAGCGGATTCGGAACCAAAAGCAAAATTCTATCGTGTTTTGTTCGTCTGCTTATCGGCGAACAAAATTGCCGAAACGCTTTGCTGTCGCATCGGGCGTGTCGAGATTTTTGCTGGACTGCAAATTTATTGCGAGGCGAATAAATTGCGCCATTGACCACGCGAGCGGCGTTGCCGAACCTGTGCCTTCGCCGAATTTGAGCGGCGGCATAAATTGCAAATCGGCGTTCGGCGTTTGCGGTTTATCCCAGATTTGCTCGGGAATCATCAAACCTTCGTTGGCAAATCCGAGCATCGAGTCAAGTCGTGACCGCGCTTTGCTTAATTCAGAATTCAAGATTTCAGATTTGAATTTTGAACTCTGAATTTTGAATTTTGAATTGGCGAGAGCGATTTCATATTGTCCGCGTTCGCCCGACAGCAATGCCCACAAATGTCCTTTTCCTTTGTAATTTCCGTCCCAGTTCCAGCGTTTTCCGTCGTAAGTTTCGCCGTAGCCGTCGTGGTTGTAGCGATACCACGCTTCGCCGTGCGCGGTGTTGACTTTGATTTGCGCGTCAATGACTTTCAGCGATTTGACGATTAGCGGATCGTTCGGTGATTTGATGCCGAGACGCACCAGTTCCAGAAATCCCGCGTCAACGATTTCGCGTTCGTCGAATGTGCCGTCCAATTCGATTTTGTCGCCTGCGTCCGGCGTTCCGTTTTTCGTCAGGCGCAGATAATAATTGCCGTCGCCGTATTTTCCGGTGGTCGTCGCCGTCCATTTTTCGACGTTTCGCGCCCAATCGTCGGCGGTTTTGACATAAGTCTGCGCCGAAGTTTCGTCGCCGTTTAGTTTGGCGATTTCAGCCGCGCAGACGAGTCCGGCGATCTCCGCCGCAATTGTCGAAGGCGAGTAACCGGCTTTTTCTTCCCAGCGTTCCTGCTGCGATTTCGGTCCGTTTTTAACGATATAATCAGCCGATATTTTGATGTTTTTCTCGTAAGTTCGGCGGTCGGTTTTGCCGAGTTGATAGGCGAGAATCAGCGGATACGAAACTTCGTCCATCTGAATCGAATCGCCGACCGTGCGCCCGTCGAGCCAAGAGATTTGCGGAAAACTGCCGTCCGGTTTTTGCTGATATTTGAAAAGATATTCGAGCGAACGAATCGCCGCCGCCTTGTCGCCGAGAGCCATAAACGCCGTCGCTACCTGATACAAATCTCTCGACCAAACGAGATGATAACCGCTCGTCGTTTCGTTTGAATTGATGCCGCCGCCCCACGGATTTGCTAATGCCGCGACACTTCCGCCGAGAAAAGTTTTGTCTTCGTGCGCCTTTAAAACCATCGCCGCCATATTAAACTGCGCCTGATATTTCGGCTCAACGCGCGGTAGCGTTCGGACGTAATCGCTCCAATTTTTGTCGTATTCCCGATTTGCTTTCACAAAACCTTTTTGACCGGAAGCCGCCGCCGTTTGCAGTGCTTCGGCGGGCGTTTTACCGAAACTTAAAATCAGATCGAATACTGCGTGATTTTTCAGCGTAAATTTTGGGTTGACGCGGGCGAGTTGGACGACGTTTCCGTTTTCGGCGCGTGAATACGGATTCGTAATTTTTCCGTCGCGCCTTAACTGTTCGATGCCGTCGCTCGCGCCGAAAAAGCCGTTTGTCGTTTCACTAAATTCGCAGCGATTGCAGATGAGCGCGGAAACTTTTTCCGCGTCCGAAGCGAGCAGTGCCGCGTCCTGCGTCCAAGCCGTGTCGTGCATTCCGCTGTTGTTCAGCGACGGATCGTAATAAACGTAAAGCTCAAGATCGTTTTTTCGGGGCGTAAACGTCACGCTCATCAAAACCGAATTTCGCTGCGCGTCGGCGGTATAAGTTTTTACGATTTGCCACGCGCCGCTTTTAGCGACGTTCGTTTGCCGGAACGTCAAAGAATCGGCTCGAACGGCTTCGACTTTGTGAATCGCGTCGTCTTTTTCGGTTTCGACGGTTTTGGTTTTCGCGTTGACGACGACGAACTGTAAAAGCCGCACGTTCGGCGTATCAACCGTCGGATAAAAAACTTCCGTCATCGCGCCGCCTTCGAGCGTAAACCAAACTTTCGACTCCAAAGTGTTTGAAGTGCCGACGGCTTGTTTGCCCGCGCTCATCCAATGCGCGTCGCGTCCCGGTGCGCCCGGCGCGAGCGTCTGCGCGTGCGAGGCGAAAGAGAAAATTAACGCAAAGATGCAGAGGCGCAAAGACGCAAAGTTAAGAATAAATCTAAATATTTTTTCTAAAAATGGTTTACTAAAAATTTCTTTCATAATTTCTGCATAATTCCTTTAGGACTTTGCGTTGTAAAATCAGCGAATATCGGCGCGCTGCATAGCCAGACTGATTTCTGGGTTACGCATAAACCAGAACCAGATTTTGCCGCTCCGCAGATTTTCCGCGCTCAACAGCGTGATTCCGAGATCAATGCCGATTACGTCGCGGGCAATCCAGCCGGTTTTCGGATTGTAAGCATCGGCAAAACCGTATCGCCCGTAAATTTTATCGCCGTATTTCGCCTTCATTTCCTTCAAAGCCGCGAGTGTGATGTCGGGCGCGAACATCAGCGAACCGGCGGGAGCGCACGGCACAAAACTGCCATCGGTCGCTTCGTGACGCGGCGGTGCGCCCCACGCGACGTAGCCGCCCTGAAAATCAGAAGCCGTCAAACCCCAGATATTTTCGTTATAATGCGGAAATTCTTTGCTCAAAACGTCAATAAAAAATCGTCTGTGGGCGCGTGTCGCCGCGACTGAATTTTCGTAATAATCAACGAACGGCGGCTTTCTCTCGCGCCGTCCGCGAAAATCTACCCAGGCGTGTGAATATTGATGAATAAAAAGCGGCGAAACGGCGGCGAGATATTTATAGCCGCCGTATTCGACAAAATCGCGCTTCCACGCATACCACGATTCGCGGGGAATCGGATGCGTCGGCGATCCGATGGCGAGCAGATAGAGAATTTTGTCTTCGCTGTAATCGCGCCAGCGGTTCGCGATAAAGCCGTTTTCCGGTCGCCAGCCGTGCGAAAACAGATATTTGTCGCCGTTCAGCATCCACGGAAAATCAACGCGCTCGTAAATTTTCGTCGCCAGACTGACGATTTCTTTGTCGTCGGAAAAACATTGCCTGACGGTCAAAACTCCGCCGAGCAGCAACGCGGTGTCAATCGAAGAAATCTCGCTCTGCCAGCGGCGTTCGCCGGTTTTTTGATCCTGCCAATGATAAAACCAACCATTTTTATTGAAGGCGCGGTTGGCGAAATAATCGAGCGTTTTTTCAGCTCGCGCCCGCGCCTGCGCCGGAGTTATCCAATTTCTGTCGGCGGCAGCGCATAAACCGCTTAGAGCAAAACCTGTCGCGGCGATACTGGCGACGTTGTAATGCGAATCGCCTTTCGGCGGCGCGTTGCCGGTCGTGCGGGCGCGGTCGAGCGTCAAGCCGGTTTCCGGGTCGGAATGCTCCCAAAAGAATTGAAATGTTTTTTTTGATAAATCTTCGAGAAACGCCGCGTCCGCCTGACTTATATTTGCCGCCGGAACAGGCGTTTTCGGCTTATCTAATAAAGCGGTCGGCGCGTTTTCGGCGTATTTTGCCTTCGCTTGCGCGGCGGTTAATTCAGTTTTTTTTTTGCTGCTGCCGCCGTTTGACTGACGGTAAACTGACTTTGCAAAGCGTTTGCGTCTTCGGAACTGTTGCCGACGAAAACTTTAAATTCGCCCGGCTCGACCGTAAAGCGCAGATTTTTGTCTAAAAAGCCCAAATGTTCGGGTTTGAGCGTGAACGTCAAAGAGCGTTTTCCGCCGGGCTGCAAAGTGATTTTTTGAAACCCTTTCAATTCTTTGACCGGACGGGTTATGCTCGAAGCCGAGTCGCGGATGTAAAGCTGCACGACTTCATCGCCCGCGCGTCGCCCGATGTTTTCGATGTCAACCGAAACTCTGACGTTTCCGTTCGGTTTAATATTTGTATTGTCGAGCCGCAGATTGCTCAAACGGAATTGCGTGTAGCTGAGTCCGAAACCGAACGGATAAAGCGGCGTATTCGGCACGTCCAAGTATTTCGATGTGTAGCGGTTTTCCGGTTCGAGCGGTCTGCCGGTGCTTTTATAATTGTAGAAAAGCGGAATTTGCCCGACGTTGCGCGGAAAAGTGACGGGCAGTTTGCCGCCCGGATTCGCGTCGCCGAAAAGCACGTCGGCAACCGCCGCGCCGCCCATCGTTCCCGAATGCCACGTTTCCAGAATCGCCGGAGAGTTTTCCGCCAGCCAATTGATCGTCAAAGGTCTGCCGTTTTTCAAAACGACGGCGTATGGTTTGCCGGTTTGGTGAATCGCTTTAACCAGATCGAGTTGTCTGCCGGGCAAGTCAAGATTTGAGCGCGATGCGGCTTCGCCCGAAATTTCGCGCGTTTCGCCGACGACCAGAATCGTAAAATCCGAATCCTTCGCGGCATCGGCGGCTTTGTCGAAATCTTTGTCGCTGTCGCAGTTTAATTCGCAGCCTTTTTCAAAACGAATTCTCGCGCTCGTTCCGACTTTTTGACGAACGCCTTCTAAAATCGTGATCGAATCTTCGGCTTTCCCGTCGCCTGCCCACCAATCGAGCGTGTTCGCTTTGTCTTCGGCAAGTGCGCCGATGACAGCGATTTTTTTGACCGTTTTGCTGATCGGCAGAGTTTCGCGCTCGTTCTTTAACAAAACAAACGATTTCGCGGCGACTTCACGAGCGGCTTGCAGATATTCCGGTTTTTTGATCGTCGCTTTTTCAAGCTGTTCGTCGGAGTAAGG
The DNA here is from genome assembly GCA_030855875.1 of Acidobacteriota bacterium. GTDB lineage: Bacteria > Acidobacteriota > Blastocatellia > Pyrinomonadales > Pyrinomonadaceae > SXVE01. The sequence continues at coordinate 6,551 of JALYQJ010000354.1, read as the reverse complement.
TTTTTCAAAAAGTCCGAGCCGGAATTTGACGCGCAGAACATTTCGCACGGCGTTATCAATCGTCGGCATCGAAATCTTCTTTTCCTTTAAAAGCTCCGCGCCGTGCAGATTATAAAAACGGCTGACCATTTCCATATCGGTTCCGGCGTTTAAGGCATACATCGCCGCTTCCGCTTCGTCAGCCGCCAAACCGTGCGCGATCAACTCTTTAACCGCCGTATAATCGGAAACGACGAGTCCGTCGAATTTCCATTCGTCGCGCAGAATCTGCCGCAGCAAAAACGGATTCGCTGTTGCCGGAAGTCCGTTCAAGTCGTTGAACGCTGTCATAAAACTGCCCGCGCCCGCGTCTTTCGCGGCTTTAAACGGCGGCAGATAAATTTCGCGCAAGGTGCGTTCCGACATATCAACCGAATTGTAATCGCGTCCGCCTTCCGCCGCGCCGTAAGCCGCGAAATGTTTCGCGCACGCCATCACGCGGTTCGACGCGCTCATATCCGCGCCCTGAAAACCGCGCACCCGCGCCTGCGCCATCAGCGAACCCAAAAAAGTGTCTTCGCCCGCGCTCTCCATCACTCGTCCCCAACGCGGATCGCGCGAGATGTCAACCATCGGCGCAAAAGTCCACGCGACACCCGCGCTTCGGGCTTCCGCCGCCGCAATCGAAGCAGCCAGTTCGACCGCCGCTAAATCCCAGCTCGCCGTTTCGCCGAGCGGAATCGGAAAAACCGTGCGATAGCCGTGAATCACGTCGAAACCAGTTAATATTGGAATTTTCAGACGCGATTCGAGCGCGGCTTTTTGCAGTTCGTTGACGTTTTTCACGCCGCGCACATTTAAGGTCGAGCCGAGCAAACCTTTTCTCGCCAGTTCGAGATGTTCCGGGCGATAGCGTCCGTCTGATTCGCCGTCGAGTTGCTGAAGCTGTCCGAGTTTTTCGGCAAGCGTCATTTTCGCCAGTAAAACATTGATTTTTCTTTCGATGTCCGCCTGTTTTCTCTGCGCGGAAACGGGGGAAATAAACAGAAACAATAATAACGCTGATAAAATTAATCTTTTCTCGATCATTGGCATACTCGCTTCCTTTGGCTTTGCACTTATTTTGGTTACACTACGGAAAAATGCGGAAAATTTTACGAAAAACATTTTCGGCGCGATTTTGAATTTTATGAGAACACGAAACTATCTTGAATTTAAAATACACGAAAAAATAAGTTGTTTAATTTGTGTTTTAATCCTAATTGCTGCGGCTTCGGCGGTAAATGCTCAACCAAAACAAAATAAAGTCGCGCCCGCAACTGAAAATTCGCAAGTCTTGAAACTTCTGCGCGAATCTGCCGCCCTGATTCAAACTGAAAAATTTGACGAAGCCGAATCTATTTTACGTCAGGCAATCGTTATCGCGCCGCGCAACGCCGACGCTTATAATCTGCTCGGAATCGTTCTCGACCGGCGCGGACGCGCTTCCGAAGCCGAAAAATCTTATCGAACCGCACTCAAACTGAATCCGAAAGCCGTGTCGCCGCTCGCCAATCTCGGCGTTCTGCTCGCCCGCGCAAAAAAGTATGAATCGGCAGCGCAGCTTTTTGAAAGCGTCCTGAAAATCGCGCCGAACCATCCGCAGGCGATTATCAATCTCGGTCTGATTTACGTTTCGCTCGGCAGATACGAAACCGCGCTCAAATTTCTGCGCCGCGCCGATGCCGTTCAGCCGAATGCCTACGACATTCATTTCAATCTCGGCTTTTCGCTTTTTCGTCTCCGGCGTTTTGCCGAAGCGGAAGCGGCTTTTTCGAGTGCCGCAAATCTTTCGCCCGACGCGCCCGAACCGTTTTATTATCTCGGTTTGATTTCCTTCCAAAATAAACAGGACGAAACGGCGGCGGATTATTTTGATAAAGCCGTCAGCCTGCGCCCGACTTTTTCGGAAGCGAATTTTATGCTCGGCGAAATTCTGCAAAAGAACAACCGGCTCATCGCGGCAAAGGATTATTATGAAAAAGCGTTGGCACAAAATCCTTCGCTTCCGGTCAATTATGTTCGACTCGGCGGCGTTTATTTATTCTTAAAAGATTTTGAAAAAGCGATTGCCATTTTCACAAAAGCCGCGACTCTTTTTCCGAACGTCGCGGAGATTCCGTATTTTCTCGCCGTTACGGAACGCGCCGCCGGAAATCTCGATTCGGCTTTGGTTTCCGCTCGAAAATCGCTCACACTCAAACCCGAAAACCCGGACGCGCTCGCGCTTTTAGGGGCGATTTTAGCTGATCGTAATGAAATCGTCGAAGCCGAAAAACTTCTCCGTCAAGCCGTCAATCTCGACAAAAATCACTTCAACGCCGCCTACGATTTGGGAAGATTACTAATCAGAAATCGCCGTTACGAAGAATCATTGCCGTTTTTGCAGCGCGCCGCCTCGCTCAAACCCGAAAACCCGGACGTTCATTATCAACTTTTCCTGACTCTTTCGCGCCTCAAACGCCAGCCGGAAGCCGCTCAAGAATTTGCCGTTTATAAACAATTAACCGACGAAAGCAAGAACCGAAAATAACTTTGATCCGATTAATTTGATTGAAAAGAAGCGAAGAACTCTGATATTTTTCTTCGCTTCTTTTTCATAAATATACTTTCTAAAAGTATCATTCACCCGATTAGAAATTAAACCTTGCCTGTAGTTCAACTACTCGTCCCGAAAGTCCGCCGGTAGCTCTACCGAAACTAAGATTCGGCTGGTCGCCGTTGTTGATTCGCGTACTGTTAGAGGCAAAACCGAAGTTTGCAAGATTAAGAGTGTTTAAGGCATTGAAAAGATTTACCCGCAAATCCAGACCGGAATCTTCGCCTAAACGCAAGCCTTTCGGCAGATTAAATCTTTTCGACAAACTCAAATCCAGATTGAAATAGCGCGGTCCGCGAAAGCCGTTCCGTCCGATTCCCGGCGGGTTGATCAGGAAAGTCGATTCACCCGCCGCATTTCTGTTAAGGGTTGTCAGAAAAATTCTGTTACAGCCTCCCGGAGTATTTATACAATTGGCACCAGTGATGAAACTTCCCGTAAAGTTGCCGTTTCCGTTAAGAAATGTTTCGTTGGAAGTATCGTTACCGTTTCCGCCGGAAAATGCGACGGGACGAAATGGTCCGAATTCCTGACCGCTCGGCGAGCGAACTCCCGGACCTCCGACCACGGGCGTAAAGGGAAATCCCGTATGCCACGTCACAATTCCGCTGACCTGAAAGCCGCCGAGAAATGTTCCGACTAAATCATCGCGCTTGCGAAAAATCGGCAAATCCCACAATCCGAACAAATTGAAATTATGCTTTACGTCGAAATCCGAAGGTCCGTATTCAGAATCGTTATCAACCGGAAAAGTTTGGTTAGTCACAAAACCTGGACCTTCATTCGATAAATTGTCGAGGCTTTTGGAGTAACGATAATTCGCCTGAACTTGAAAGCCGTTGGCAAACCGTCGTTCGATTGTTGCCAGCAGCGCATTGTAACTCGATTTAACATCGGGAGTCGGAAGATAGACATCTCTAAAAGCCGGATTACGCTGGGCAAAAATATAATTTTGGTTGACCAGACGAATCAAATTTTTGTTTCTACTTCCCTGATAACCGATTGTCGCAGTCAGATTTGCCGGCAGTTGATACTGACCTTCGAGGGAATAACGAAAACTTTGCGCGTTCGGCTGATCCTGCGTTGAGCCGTAAATTTCAACCTGACCGTTAAACGGTGCGCCGGTCGCCGGATTGATTCCGCCGCCTAAACGCGGGTTTGCCGGAAAACTTCCGGGTGAATTGCTGCCGCCGAGCGCGTAGAGAATCTGACCGTCAACAAAAGGCGTTCCAAAACCGTCTCCGCCCGCCGGTCCAGCCGTTCCGCAGCAAATACCGAAGCGCGCAAAAAATGGCGGATTGCCCCGTGAATTGATAAAGACAACGCTCGGAATGCGGTTATAGCCGATACCGAAACCGCCGCGAATCACTCCTTTTTCATTCAAAAATCCCGGACCGTAGGCAAAACCGAATTGCGGTCCGAAATTGTTTTTGTCCGGTTTGAAAAATTGGTCAACCACCACGACTTTTGAATCAACCAATCCGTTCGGACCGAAAACGATATTGCTTTGTCGGTTCAGTTTGTCTTTGATCGGCGGAAAATACTCGTAACGCAAACCTAAGTTTAAGGTCAGATTCCGCCGGACTTTCCAATCGTCCTGCACAAAAAAAGCGTAGTTGTTTGTTTTATAATCACGCGCCGCGTCCGCCGGTGCGCCGTTTATCGGACTGGCATTGATGCCTTCAAAAATCGGCGTGTCGTTTGCTAAATTAAACAGCCCGACAAAACTAAATATCGGGCGCGCACCGCCGATGATGCTGGTGTTGTTGAAATCGAAACGAAGCTGAGTTCCTATTTTGAGCGCGTGATTGCCGATAATCCAGTTAAAAGTATCGCTAAAATCAATGCTTTTTTCCGACAAGATGCCGGGAGTGTTTTCGCCTTGCGGCGCACCGAATCGGATTCGGTCAAACGGAAGCCCTTCGACTTCGATTCGCGGAATGCCGAAATTTGCATTCGGATTCGATTCGACTTCGTTAAATGAAAAACCGCTGTAATTAATTCGTGCTTGATTGAATTTTGTCGCAGAGATATTGCGGTTGTAAATCAACGCCGTCGAAAAATTCAGAGGTTCTGAAATAATATCGCCAAGCTGACGGCTGCGTCCAGCAACATCTGTTCCGACTCTTGATGTCGGCGTAAAGAATGTCGAAACGGCGATACTGTCTTTTTCTGTCGCGTTAAAATCTACCCGCGTAAAAAACTGATTTCCTTTAAAAGAACTCGGATTCCGTAGCCGAACAAATTGAACGTCGGGAATACCGTCAAAGCCGCCGCCGATTTCGTTTCCGCCGATTTGGTTTCCGAACGGCAAATAAGTATTCAGCGTTCCGGTTATCGAACCTAAATCCAAACCTCCGCCGACTTCACGGCAGCGGTTGCTGCCGAAACCGGCGGCGGCACAACTTGTCGGAAGAACTGTTGCTATTCGCGGTTCAATTCCGGGTGCGCCGAAAACACGGGCGGTAACTCCGTTCGGTCTTAAAGTACGAACCAGATTTCGGTATTGCGCGGTTTCGACATAAGCGTCCGAAGTAGTGGTTGTCGAGTTTCTCAAACCTTCATACGCGAAAAAGAAAAATAATTTATCTTTGCCGCTAATGGCAAACGGACCGCCTTCGCCGAAATTCAAAAATGGCAGAGGTCCGCCGATACTGCCGCCGAATTGACGCAAGTGATCGTTGACCCGCTGCCGCGCACCCGGAAATTTATTGAAGGCGTTTAGCTCGGGTCCGTTGTATTTGAAAAAGCCGCTTCCGTGATATTCGTTAGTTCCGTTTTGGCTGACTACCTTAACCAGCGCACCGGAATTTCGCCCGTCTTCCGCCGAATATGAACTGGAAGAAATCGTCACTTCTTTAACCGCTTCCTGGCTCGGCGTAATAATCGCGCCGCCGCCGTTGGTCTGACTGTTCACGCTCACGCCGTCTATCTGGAAATTATTTGCTGAAACTCTCTGTCCGTTCGCTGAAATCGGAACTTGATTTTCGACCTGAAAAATCGAACTGTTTGAGCCGCCCGGACCCGGTAAATTCGGTAAGCCGGTTGCCGCTCCGTTGCTGCCGCGCGCACCGTCGCCGAAGATTCCCGGCGTTAAACGCGCCAGTTCATACGGGTCGCGTCCGGTTTGCGGAAGGCGCAGAATTTCTTTGGTCGTTAGGGTGTTGTCTATATTTGCGTCTTCGGTTCGCAGCGGTTGTGCGCTGTCGGCTTCGATGGTGACCGATTCGCTGATGCCGCCTCCGGCTTCGATCACAATATCCAAACCCTGTGCGGTTTCGGCGTTGATACTGTAATTTTCTACTGATTTCTGTTTAAAGTTGGTTTGTGTCACGGTGATTTTGTAATCGCCGGGAGCAAGACCGTTAAAACGATAAAATCCGTCGTCGCTCGTTATGGTTTGAACATCCCGATTATTTTCGTTGCTGGTTAAAACAACGGTTGCCCCGACGACCGCCGCACCTGCGGAATCCGTCACAGTGCCTTGCAGCGATGCTTTAAATTGGGCGCGGACATTGCTGCTGAAAACTAAAATAACGACGCAGAAAAACACTATGCTCAAAAATTTTGAACTTCCTCTGTGCATACCGGGAAACCTCCGAAGACTAAATTAGAAATTAAAATTGCGTGGAAAAAATCGGCTTGAAACTTCAAAAGCCGGACGGTTTGAAAATTTTACAAAATAAGTCGGATTTTTCGTCCAACAATGAAACTAATGTTTTGAAAATCAACTACTTAATCGTTTTAGTCGGTTATTAAATTTATAACACTTTTGTAACAACCCGGTCAACAATTTTCACAAATTACCGGTAATGCCTCAGTAAAAAGTTAGAGAAAATCTTTTGATTAGACATTTCTTTGAGAAGTGAGTTATCAAGAGCCGAGAAATACAGATTATGGAGTCAATAGTTGTGAAGGTTGTTTGGCGAAGCAG
>JALYQJ010000332.1 GCA_030855875.1 Acidobacteriota bacterium | reverse complement strand
CGTCCCGCTTTGAAAAAAGCCGGATTCGTAACACGCGACCCGCGCCAGAAAGAACGTAAAAAATACGGACAGAAAGGCGCGAGAAAACGCTTCCAATTCTCGAAACGATAATTTTTACATTTATCATTTACCATTTATCATTCAACAGTTAATTCTTTTTTGATAAATGTTGAATGATAAATGAATAAATTATCGTTTCGAGAATTGGAATCGCTTTCTCGCGCCTTTTTGCCCGTATTTTTTACGTTCTTTCTGGCGCGGGTCGCGCGTGACGAAACCGGCTTTTTTCAGAGTTCCGCGTAAATCAGCGTTAAATTCCATCAACGCCCGCGTAATACCGTGTCGAACGGCTCCGGCTTGACCTGATGTTCCGCCGCCTTTGACATTAACTAAAATGTCGAATTTATTGGCGGTGTCTGTAAGGCGAAGCGGCTGACGAATAATCATTCTCAAGGCTTCATTGGGAAAATAGCCTTCAAACGAGCGGCGGTTGACAAGAATGTCGCCCTTTCCGGGACGAAGATAAACCCGTGCCGTCGAAGTTTTGCGGCGACCGGTTCCGTAATATTGAATATCTGCCATAATAATAGTTCAAAGTTTAAGGTTCAAAGTTCAAAGTTTCGGCTCATAGCTTTGAACCTTAAACTTTGAACTTTGAACTCGTTTTTATTTCGTTTCAATCTCAATCGTTTCGGGGGTTTGGGCAGCGTGGCGATGATTGCCGTCGGCGTAAACCTTCAGTTTTTTTCCCATCGCTTTACCGAGTTTCGTTTTCGGAAGCATACCTTTTACGGCAATCTCGATAATACGTTCAGGTTTGTCCTTGAACATATCTTTAACGCTCGTTTCGCGCAAACCGCCCGGATAGAGCGTGTGATAGCGATACATTTTCTGGTCGTTTTTCGAGCCTTTGAAAACGCAGTGACGGGCGTTGATGACCACAACGTGATCGCCCATATCCATAAACGGCGTATATGCCGGATTGTTTTTACCTGATAAAATCCGGGCAATCTCAGTCGCAAGACGACCGACCGTTTTGCCGCTGGCATCAACGACAAACCATTTACGGTTTTCCGCTAAACCCTTTCCGCTTGGAAAATAAGTACTCATAATAGTCTACTCTGTTAGGAATTTTCGCCAAAAATGCGAACCGATAGAATATCGAAAAACCCGGTATGCGTCAAGTTGCGATTGAGTTTTAATAGGAAAACCCGAATTTCGCGCCCGCCAGAATCAGTCCGATTATGGTTTTCGCGTCCTGAATTTCGCCGTTTTTAATTTTGTCGAACGCCTCGGTAAAACTCATTTTTTCAATCGTCAGTAATTCGTCCGCTTCAAGATTTTGCGCGGTTTCGGACAAATCGGTCGCCAGATAAAGATGCATTTTTTCCGTCAGAAATCCGGGAGAGACATAGAATTCGGTTAATTTTTCAATCGTTTTCGCCGTCACGCCAATTTCCTCTTCGAGTTCGCGCCGCGCACCGATTTCAGGATTTTCAGTTAAATTCAAAGTTCCGGCGGGGATTTCCAATAAATATTCGCCCGCTGCGTGACGATATTGCCGGACGAGCGCAATCGTTTTGTCAGCGAAAATCGGAATAATGACCGTGCTTCCTTTATGTTTGACGATTTCGCGTTTGTATTTAACGTCGCCTTCAAGAATTTCGGCTTCGTAAACGTCGAAAATTTTTCCTCTGTAAATATCTTCGGTTGAAATAACTTCCGGTTTCATAAAAATCTTTACTGATAGCTGCTGAAAAAGTGTTCAATCCTTATTCAAAAAATCTCTGACTTTCTTCATATCTTCCCACACTTCGCGTTTTTTCGACGGGTCGCGCAGCAAATACGCCGGATTAAACGTCGGCAGCAATTTTATTCCGTTGTAATCGTAAAATTCACCGCGCATTTGCGTGATGGATTTCTTCGTATTCAAAAGTGCTTTCGTCGGCGTATTCCCGAGCGAAACGATGATTTTCGGTTTTATCGCCAACAATTCGCGGTGCAGAAATGGCGTGAAAAATTTCAGGATTTCCGGCGTGATTTCATCGCCCGAAGAAATAAATTTGACGATGTTGGTAAGATAAACTTCTTCGCGTTTCAGTCCGATTGCCAGTAGAATTTTTTCTAATAACTGACCGACCGGACCCATAAAAGGCTTTTCCGAATCAGCGTCGGGAAGTCCGGGCGATTCGCCGATAACAACGACCTTCGCATCACTTCTGCCCGTTCCGAAAATAAAAAATTTATCGGGAAACAACGCTTTGCCTTTTTCGAGCAATTCCTGATTTATTTCGTCAACCGTTTCGCTTGAAGTCGAAATTTGTTCATCAAACAAAGAATTTTGCATAATAAAAGTTAGCCACGAATTACACGAATGTTCACGAATAATAAATAAAAAATAATTCGTGAACATTCGTGTAATTCGTGGCAAAAATCATTTCACCGAATTCAAATAATCGCGCACTTTTTTCATATCTTCCCACGTTTCGCGCTTTTTCGACGGATCGCGCAAAAGATACGCCGGATGAAACGTCGGCATCACTTTTATTCCGAAATAATCCTGAAATTCGCCGCGCAGTTTTGTGATCCCGATTTTCGTATTGAGTAGATTCTGCGTCGCCGTATTTCCCATCACGACGACGATTTTCGGACGGACGACCGCGATTTCGCGCAGCAAAAACGGTTTGCAGGTTTCGGCTTCGGGCAATGTCGGCGTACGGTTTGACGGCGGACGACAGCGATTGACGTTGCCGATAAAAACGTCTTCGCGCTTCAAACCGATAGCTTCGATAATTTTATTCAAAAGCTGTCCGGCGCGCCCGACAAACGGCAAACCTTCGGCATCTTCGTTCGCGCCCGGAGCTTCGCCGACAAACATCAACTCGGCGGAGAGGTTTCCCGTGCTGTGGACGATTTTCGTTCGTCCTTCGTGCAGCGGACAGCGAATGCAGTTGCCAATATCGAGGCGGATTTCTTCAATCGTTTCGTTTGATTCGGGCAGAGTTTGCGTCATATCCGCAAAAAGCGATTGTGCAATATTTTCTTCTGCGGTAGTTTTTTGTTTTGGCATTGTTTCACCCCTTGTTTGTTCTATATTTTGATTATGTATCGGAAAATTTATGAGTGTTGACGGGCGTTTCGGCAGCGACGGCAGACGCGATAATTTGGTTGATTCGAGCAGACTGCGCCGCGCATTTTTCGTTTCTTCCGTTTCGGTTTTCGGCGCGTGTTCAGCAGCTTTTTTCAAAATCTCGTCATTCGGAATAAAGCGTTCGAGTCTTTGCTGTGAAACTTCCGATTTTGAATTTTGAATTTTGAATTTTGAATCATCAATCTCTGGCAAATCAACCGCCAGATTCTCCGCGCCGAGTTCGCGCAAATAAAGAATCTGCTCTTTTACGTCCGCCAGTAATGTCGAAAATTCATTATTCATTTATTACTCATCTTTTAATTCCGCTTCGATTTCCTCGATTGTCGGCAATTTTCCGCGCAGATTTTCCGGCAAACTTTCCGTTAATTGAAACTCCGAAATGCCAATCGGTTTCGCCGTGTCGCGCAGCGCGTATTCAACTACTATTTTGTTTTTCGTTTTACATAAAATCAAACCGATAGAAGCACAATCGTCTGCGTGTTTCAACAAATCGTCCACCGCCGATAAATAAAAATTCATTTTCCCGGCAAATTCCGGCTTGAATTCGACATTTTTCAATTCGATGACGACGTAGCAGCGAAGTTTCAAATGATAAAAAAGTAAATCAATGTAAAAATCCTGTTCGCCGATTTCCAGATGATACTGACTGCCGACAAACGCAAAACCAACACCGAGTTCGAGCAGAAATTCCTTCAAATGCTGAAGCAGATGGCTTTCGATTTCACGTTCGTGCGCTTCGAGTCCGATGGTCAGAAAATCGAAAATATACGGGTCTTTCAAAAGATTCTGCGCCAAATCCGATTGCTCTTTCGGCAAAGTTCGTTCAAAGTTAGTCTGCGCTTTGCCCGTTCGCTCATACAAATTCGATTCAATCCGCATCACCAAAACATTTCTGCTCCAGCCGTTTTCGATGGTTTGGCGAATATACCATTCGCGTTCATTTTTATCGGAAATTTTATCCAATAAAATACAAATATGTCCCCATGGTAAATTGTGCAACACCTGCTGCACAATTTGCTCGTCTTGCCAGTTTTCAGCAAAAGAGCGCATATACTTGAGATTGCGCTGAGAAAAACCTTTCATACCGGGAAACTCGTTTCTCAAATCTTTTGATAATCGGTCAACGACCTTTGCTCCCCAACCGAGTTTTTTCTGGCGGTCTAAAATTGACCGCCCGATTTTCCAATACATTAAAATAACTTCTTTGTTAAGCGAAACTGCCGCACGAATTTGAGCTTGCCGTATCTCCGTTTTTAATTCGGAAAAGAACTCGACATAATCGGCTAAATCCAGTTTTTCATCAAATTTTACGAGTTTGTTTTCAACCATTATTTTCTCACAATTTTTTCCACTAATTTTATCACTTCGTTCAAAATTTTGTGCGCCAATTCGCGTTTCGGCATCAGCGGCAAATCAATTTGGTTTTCGCGCGTTAAAATCGTCGCAATATTCGTATCCGAGTTAAATCCCGCGCCTTTTTGAGTGATGTCGTTCGCCACGACTAAATCGAGATTTTTCTTTTCCATTTTTGAACGCGCATATTTGATAATATCATTCGTTTCCGCCGCAAAACCGATGACGAGCAATCCGCTGTGCCGATTTTTTGAAACGTCCGCCAAAATATCAGGGGTTTTTTCGAGTTCGAGGCTGATGAATTCTTTATTGGTTTTCTTAATTTTGAAATCGGCGACATTTCGCGGACGATAATCGGCGACCGCCGCCGCGCCGACGAAAATTGTCGCCGCGCTAAGTTCGTTCATCACGGCGCGGTGCATTTCTTCGGCTGAATCGGCGCGGATTATTTTTACATTTTCAGGCGGCTCAACCGATGTAATGCCGCAAACAATTGTAACTTTCGCGCCTCTTTCACGCGCCGCTTCCGCCACTGCAAAACCCATTTTGCCCGACGAATGATTTGAGATAAAACGAACCGGATCAATCGCTTCGCGCGTTCCGCCGACGGTTATCAAAAGGCTTTCGCCTTTTAAGTCGAGAGTGGAGAGTGGAGAGTAGAGAGAAAAATCTTTCCGACTCTCGACTCTCGACTCTCCACTCTCGACTAAAAGCCGCAAGGCTTGCGCCGTGATATTTTCAACATCTTCCAATTTACCCGTTCCGACCGTTTTGCAAGCCAATTCGCCTTCAACGGGAGCGACAAAATGAACGCCGTCGTTTTTTAATCGCTCGATATTTCTCTGCGTCGCGTGGTGAAACCACATCGTCGTGTTCATCGCCGGAGCGATTAAAACCGGCGCGTTTGAAGCGAGATAAGTCGAAGATAAAAAATCATCGGCGATGCCGTTGGCAATTTTCCCGATAAAATTCGCCGTTGCCGGAACAATCAAAAGCAAATCAATGCTTTGCGAAAAATTGATGTGAGCAATCGGGTCGGGATTTACCGGCGCGTAATCATCAACCAAAACATAATTTTCCGTCAGAGCGCGAAACGTCAAAGGCTGAATGAATTCAATCGCGTGTTTCGTCATTGCCACCAGAATTTCACAGTTGTTTTTCTGCAAAAGCCGCAAGACTTCAATCGCTTTATAAGCCGCGATTCCGCCGCAAACGCCCAAACCGACACGATATTTTTTATTTTCAGACATAGCAAATTTCACCGTCCCGTTTCACGTTACCACAGATGAGAAAACGGATAAAAACAAAGCGGAAAATTACTGCAAATGTAGAATAAATTTGTGTTAAGATGTGCAAAGTAAAAGAGAAAAGTAAAAGGGAAATGAACGAGCAGCCGAATTTATTTGAAATCGAAACAGATGCGCCGGAAATCGAAAAAATTTTACTTTTCGCGCTCGGCGAATTTCAATCGCGCGGCAAAGTTTTAGCCGACCGCGAACTCGCTCTCGACCGACTTCGCGGCGCATTCAAACGCGCCTGTGAAAAATTCGGAGCAAACGAATTGCCGGACGAAAAAATCGCCGAAAGTCTGGAAAATCTCGGCGCGAACGTGAAAAGAATTCCGAGTTTCGTCGCCAAACACCCGTTTCGCGTAAAAGTTTCAACTAAAACGGCTGAACGAGCAAAACAATTTTACAATGAAAAGATGAATGAGTTTGATTCAGGAGAAAAATTATGAAAATCACGAAATTTTTTGCCAGTATTTTTATACTAACTTTTTTGCTCGGATATATTTCCACTTTGTTTGTAAAATTGCGACAAATCGAAACTACATATTCTTCTGTTCACAAAATGGAGTCGGCAAAAACAGCAGATATAAACTTTAAGAGTGACACTCTGATTCAACAAAATGAGATAAATTCAAAGCCAAAAATTTTTAATGTCGAAGGTTTTTGGGATGAATTAGAAAATCAACAAAATAAACATTTAATAGAAACCGGAGAGATTTCCAATGGCAAAGACTTTAAAGTTAAATCCGGTGAAACTTGGTTCGGATTATTCGGTGGAAATGAAAGATCATATTTGCGACAAACAAGAATTCGGGTTCAACGCACAGATCAGTCAGATTTATCCTGGAAGGAAATTTCGGTTAAAGGGAAAGAAAAGCCTTTATTTTTAGTCAAAAACTTAAAGAAGTTGAAAGAAGGGAAAATAAAAACCATCTTTCGCGGTTCTACTTGGCAGGAAACTGACGAAGGCGAAAAAGAATTAACTTCGCTTGGAAAGGGATTTTCGAGAAATTTTAATCTCGGCGAAAAACGATATACGCTTCGAGTAGAAGAAGGTATTAGTGAAAGACAAGAACCTATTTTAGTTTTACTTCTTGAAACCGGATCAGAAAGCCAGATCGTTCACTACATTGGTTATTCAAGCGAAGGAGATTATGTCGGAAACTTATTTTGGGTTGGTGATTTAGATTCCGATGGGAAGCTCGATCTATTTATGGATTTTTGGAATTACGAAAAAGGCAGTTATTCTTCAGGGCTTTTCCTTTCATCTGAAGCAAAAAAAGGAAAACTCGTAAAAGAGTTTGGGTATTTCGGGTTAGCAGGTTGTTAATGGATAAAAAAACGGAAACTCAACCCGATTTATGGCAATACGTCGAAAGATATAAATCCGCAATTGAAAAATCTTTGCGGGAATTTCTGCCGCTCGCGCCGCCGAACATCGAAACACAATTTAACGAAGCGGTCGAATACG
>JALYQJ010000331.1 GCA_030855875.1 Acidobacteriota bacterium | reverse complement strand
ACCGAACGCCGTCCAAAAAATCAATCGAATATAAATAATCCTTAAAATCTTGAAAATTTCTTTCGGGAACGCTGATTTGCGCGTTGATGCCTTCGGATGCAACGTAGATTCTTCCCAAAACGCCTATTTTCTCAAGGTTTTTATATATTTCGTCACGAAAGTTTTGCGGTTCTTCAATCGGAAAATATTTATAAAAAGAAACAGTCGTGCGCGGCTCGTCGTCCGTCTGCAAGCGTTTTTTAAGTTCGTCTTTTGAAACGAGATTTCGTAATTCTTCCATCTTTTTTAAAAATTATGACATTGAATTCGGTTTATTAATATGGCGAACGTTGAATTGCCTTCGACAATTTTTATTTCGTTGTTGTTCAAAATCGTAAAGTTGATAAACCGATTTATCAATCTGTCGGTCAATCGCACTATACCTGTTCTAATAATTTTTATTTTGATGTGCTAACTATTTGAGTAGACGGATGAAACCTTCCTGCTCAAAATGGTGGTCGGTGGTTAAGGCTTCGGTAATTTTGCGTTCGCGCATTACAACAAAGCTGACGGCATCGCAGATTGAATAGTTTTTATCGAGCCGATTTTCGATAAGCAGCATTGCTTTTTGGTGAATTGTTTCATCAATCCAGACGAGTTTCAGACGCGGCAGCAAAATAAGATTTCTCAAAAAGAAAAGGGAGCTTGTTCGGTGAAGTTTGCGGCTCATTACCAGTGGAAGGAATTCCGCCAGAACGTAATTTGACGTAATCAAAGATTTAGCTTGTCGAAAAAAATCGTTGGCGATTTGGTGGCGCGAATCCGCCCGGTCAAAGATGCACAGCAAACCCGCCGTATCTAAAAATAAATCATCGTTCGTCATCGTGCGTCGCTCCGTATTCCCAAGCAAGATCGGCATCAATTTCCTCGTTGTCGGCAGAATTCGGATTGTTGCTGTCTACCGAACCGATCCAACGCGCAAAGCGTTCTTCGGCAGCGCGGTTTTCCTCTTCGCTGACAGAATTTGCACCAAGAATTTCTTCGTCGAGCAAGGTTACAATGGCGCGTCCTTTACGCTTTATTTTTAAAGGTTCAAGCAAAGTTACTTTTCCATTCACATCAATTTCAGCTTCGATTGTAGTTAACATCAAATTCACCTCGTTTTCGGATTATATCACGCCGCGCCTTCGACAATTTTTATCTCGTCGTCGGTCAAATCGTAAAGCTGATAGACCGATTTATCAATCTGCCGGTCGAGCGCATTACATCGGTCCCGATAAAAAGTTTTGTCTTTATCAGTCCGCGCCGCTTGGCTGTTTTTCTTTGCATCGAGCATCGCTTCGACCAGCGAACCCTGCAAAACCGATTCACGCGAGAAAAGATGATATAATCTCACGAAACTTCGCTTCGTCGGCGTATTAGCGGAAATCGAATTTGACGAGCGCGAAGTTTTCCGCCGTCGCAATGTTCGGTTTGTATCGGCAGTCAATCACGCGAAATTGTTCAAAATCCGTCAGAACCGCCAGCAGCGTGTTGCTCGACCAGTCGTAACGAATCGTTTGAAAATAATCGTCGGCGTTATCGAGATTACGCGAAGGCTTTTTCGCTTCGACATAAAACTTCACATCGCGGAAATTCGGCGCGGCGAAAAATGCGTAATCGGCTTTTTTAAAACGATTGCTGACCGCCACGCCGCGCTCGACTTTGACTTCCTGCTCGTAGGGATTTTTCTCGCGCTCGTGGTTTACGTCCCAACCGAGCGCAATCCAGAATTTATCTATAAAATCTAAACGTGCCTGTGCTTCGGAGTATTTCGCCTCAAGAAAAGTCGCTTCGTTCGCCTGAAAATCTTCAGTTAATTGTTTGACGGTTGAAAATGCGGTGAAGAATGTTTGTTCGCTCATAGCTGGAAAAGATACAAAAAAATGACGGGAAACTCAATTGCCGCTTTTAGAGCAAAATCGAGATTAATATATGGTTGACATTTTGAGGGCGGAAACCCGCGCGTCAGCAAGGGTGCAAACCGCTCGACTTTCGACACCCTTGCTGACGCGCGGGTTTCCGCCTTTTTAAATCTGCTCTAGCTATCTGCGCGGGTATTTTGAGAAAAACTTTTGAGTTATAATGCTGACGTTTAAAACAAAACAGAAATCATCAGAGCGCGACCGCCTGGATTCATCAATAATCAGGAAAAAATAATTATGAACAATATTTCGGAAAATACGGAAGTAGATTTGAAAAAGGCAAAAACCGCACGAACTATTCGCATCGTGTGGATGATTTTAATTGCGCTTTTTGGCGCGGTTATCTTATGGAATTTGTATAATTACACGAACGGAAAGGATAATTTACGCAGTATCTTGTCGCCGCTCGGAATGGTTTTTCTCGGAATTGCTTCGCTGCTCGACGACCGCAGCAAAACGCTGAAAAGCATTTTGCTTGGCGTGGCGATGATTTTAGTGATTACCGGATTAGTTTTGGTGATTGTATATTGAAAGGTGTATATTTTTTGAAACATCAACTCCGGTTGCGATGAGATTTCCGGCATAAAAAAAACACGATTTAATTGTCGTGTTTTTTTTTATGATTCTTGTGAAACTACGCCGTTTTTGTAAGCGTTTCCATATCGGGTTTCCAGCGCAGAACGGGCTTTCTCGCCGCCGTTGCTTCGTCTAATCTGCCGATTCGCGTTGAATGCGGCGCGTCAACGACGAGTTGCGGGTTTTCCTGCGCTTCCGCGTTGATGTCTTTCATCGCCTCAATAAAAGCGTCCAAATCCTGTCTGCCGACCGATTCCGTCGGTTCGATGAGCATCGCGCCTTCAACGATCAAAGGGAAATAAATCGTCATCGGGTGAAACCCGTAATCAATTAAACGCTTGGCAATATCTAAGGTGTGAACGCCTTTGCGCGATTGTTTTTTATGCGAAAAAATAACTTCGTGCATCGAATCCGACGCAAACGGTTTATCGAAATCTTCGGCTAAATGATGACCGACGTAACGAGCATTCAAAACGGCGGATTCGGTCGCTTCGCGCAAACCTTCCGCGCCGTGCGTGTAAATATATGAAAGTGCGCGGATGAACATTCCAAAATTACCGTAAAATGCCTTGACGCGACCGATTGATTCAGGACGATTGAAATCGAGTTTGTAATTTTCGCCGTCTTTAATAATGCGCGGAGTCGGTAAAAACGGTTCGAGTTCCGCCGTGCAGCAGCACGGACCGCTGCCGGGACCGCCGCCGCCGTGGGGAGTCGAAAAGGTTTTATGCAAATTCAAATGAATAACGTCAACGCCCATATCGCCCGGACGCGCCACGCCGACGAGCGCGTTCATATTCGCGCCGTCCATATAAACCAAACCGCCCGCAGTATGAATAATTTCGCAAATTTGTTTGATGTTTTTCTCGAAAATTCCGACCGTATTCGGATTAGTGAGCATTAACCCGGCAACGCCGCCTTCGTCGCAAAGTTTTTGCAGATGTTCCAAATCGGTCAAACCTTCGGCAGTTGATTTAATGGTTTTAACGGAAAAACCGGCGAGCGCGGCGGAAGCCGGATTTGTTCCGTGCGCCGAATCGGGAATCAGCATTACGCGCCGGTTTCTTGATTCCGCGCCGTCGCGTTTATCCAAAAACGCGCGAATCAGCATCACGCCCGTCATTTCGCCGTGCGCTCCGGCAGCAGGCTGCAATGAAACGCCGGCAAGTCCGGTAATTTCCGCCAAATCTTCCTGCAATTCGTAAATCAATTCGAGTGCGCCCTGCGATTCGGCTTCGGGCGCGAGCGGATGAAGATTCGTAAACCCGGCGATGCGCGCGACTTTTTCATTGAGCCGCGAATTGTATTTCATCGTGCAGCTTCCCAACGGATACATTCCGAGATCAATCGAAAAATTCCACGTTGACATTCTCGTAAAATGCCTGATTACATCAACTTCGGAAACTTCCGGCACTCCTTCTAAATCGTCGGTTCTTCTTAATTCCGCCGGTAAAATATCGTCGAGATTCGTTTCTTCAACGTCGAGTTTCGGCAGACGATAACCGACTCTGCCGGTTTGCGAACGCTCAAAAATCAATGCTTCGTTTTGTGTCGGGTGCTGGGTAACTTTTTTAATACTCATAATATAAAAACTAACTGTGAAAGCTATTTAGTAGTCCGTAAATTAAGTTTTTAGGTATTTCTTATTCTCAAGATTGACCTTTTCGTAATGCCTGTTTAGTTTCGTCCGAGCCGTTTCAATTGAAAACTGCCAGTTGATTTTAACGGCTTTTTCG
>JALYQJ010000330.1 GCA_030855875.1 Acidobacteriota bacterium | reverse complement strand
GATCAATAATGCGTCTCGGCGAACGCCCGGTCGAAGAAATCGGGTCGATTTCGACAAATTGTTTAAGCCTCGACGCAGCAATCGGCGTCGGCGGTTTTCCGCGCGGCAGAATTATTGAAGTTTACGGACCGGAAAGTTCGGGTAAAACGACGCTCGCCTTGCAGGTTGTCGCATCGGCGCAAAAAGCCGGCGGAGTTGCCGCTTATATTGATGCGGAACACGCGATGGACCCGGAATATGCAGAAAAACTTGGCGTAGATATTGACGATCTGCTGATTTCGCAGCCGGATTCGGGCGAACAGGCACTTGATATTGCAGAAACTCTCGTTCGTTCGGCGAGCATTGATGTTATCGTCATTGACTCGGTTGCTGCACTCGTTCCGCGCGCAGAAATTGACGGTGAAATGGGCGATTCGCATATGGGTTTGCAGGCGCGTCTGATGTCGCAGGCTTTGCGAAAATTGACGAGTTCGATCTCAAGCACGAACACCTGCTTTATTTTTATCAATCAACTGCGCGATAAAATCGGCGTGATGTTCGGCTCGCCGGAAACGACGACGGGCGGAAAGGCTCTTAAATTTTACGCTTCGGTTCGGATTGATATTCGGCGCATCGGCGCGATCAAAGAAGGCGACAAAATGGTCGGCAACCGGACGCGCGTTAAGGTCGTTAAAAACAAAGTTGCGCCGCCGTTTCACGAATGTGAATTCGACATTATGTATGGCGAAGGAATTTCAAAGGAAGGCGATTTAATTGATTTAGCGGTTCTTCACAATATCGTAGACAAATCCGGCGCGTGGTTTTCCTACACCGGCGAACGGCTCGGACAAGGACGCGAAAATGTCAAAAAACTGCTTAAAGAAAACAGAGAAATGTTCGGTCGCATCGAGCGTGACGTAAAAGTTAAACTCGGCTTGATAAAGGAAGATGCAGTTGAGGCTTAATTTTTTCCAAAAGTTAAAAAAAAGGCGAGCTAAACACTCGCCTTTTTTTTGTAATAGTTTCTAAAATTTGCGTTCGGTAGATGGTTTGTTTGCCGGAGAATTTGAGTTGGAACGCGCCGCGTTTGCATTTGAAAGCGAGCCGTTCATCTGTTTTTTCAAAGTAGCCGGATCGGGAATTCCCGGAGTCGGCGTTGCGCCTTTGGGCAAAGGCTTTCCGGGATTAGCCGGAATTCCCGGAATCGGAGTTCCGCCTTTTGAAGGAACAACGACATTAGCCGATTTAGGATCAGGAATTCCCGGCGTTGAATTTCCCGAAGGCGCAATCGGCACGGTCGAAAGTCCGGGCGGCATATTTTTCGGGTCAATATTAGTCATAACATTCGCCGAGTTAGTGTTGACAGCGGGCGTTGTTCCCGACTGACAAGCCAGATTAAACATAAAAAACACAGCAACGAGAATTGATAAAAAAAATTTCATAATAATAAAACCCAATATTTATATTTTTAAAATAGCTGTGCCGGTTTGAATGTTGCGTCCCCGAAAGACAGCGACGGCTTTCAAACCGGCACGGGCAGGTATCAAACGAATTTGGGAAGTTTCGACAACCGTCACAGCATAACGGCTATCAAATTTTGATTATAATCCTGTAAGATTTATTGTCAACGGATTGACAAAGTTTCCAGCGAAATTTTCAAATAAATCAACGAATTTTCTCTGCCGGTTTGACATAAAGAAACGCCTTATTTACACTAACAAACTTGCTCTTACAAAATTTGTCGGCAGCAAACGGCTTGGTAGCTCAGTTGGTAGAGCAGCGGACTGAAAATCCGCGTGTCGGCAGTTCAATTCTGTCCCAAGCCACCATAAACATTAAAGAAAAGGACACTAATTTAGTGTCCTTTTCTATTTTGTGCAACATTTGTGCAACAATATTCAAACTGCTATTTTCTTTGCAAAAAGTATTTGTTCAAGTTCATTAGTTGCGTCTTGCTGCATTGATGGTAAAACGTGCGAGTAAGTATCCAAGGTTAGGACGATTGTTGAATGTCCGAGACGCTCTGCGATAACCTTTGGACTAATTCCGGCAGATAAAAGAAGTGTCGCGCAGGAATGTCGTAAATCATAAAGGCGAATCTTTTCCGAGAGTTCAGCTTTCTTGAGAATCGGTTTATAGTGTCTTCTTGTTAAATTGCTTGTTAAAATTGGCGTTCCGATTTCAGTCGCAAAAACAAAGTCGCTGTTTTGATATGCTTGCCCTAAACTCAAACGCTCTTCCAGTTGTCCTTTGCGATGTATTTTTAACTCATTCAAAACAGAAGTCGGTAATGGAATAGTTCGACGACTTTGCGATGTTTTCGGCTCTTGCAAAGACCAGCCGCCACCTTTTCGCCTCCAAACTAAAGCCCTTTGAACAGTTGCCGTTGCTTTGTTAAAATCTACGTCTTTCCATTGCAAACCAAGATATTCTTCCGGTCGCATTCCTGTTGTAATGGCAAGCGAAAAAATCACATACCATTTATCTTCTTTCGCTGCGCTCAAAAATCTTTGGGCTTCTTCCGGCGAAAGTGCTTTCATCTCTTTACGATGATTTTGTGGCAAATCAGCCATTGAAGCAGGATTGATGGCGAGAATTTGCCATTTTACCGCTTGTTTCAATGCCGATGAAAGAATCGCGTGAGCATATCGAACAGTTCGCGGGGAAAGACCTTTTCCCAACATCTCTGAATATACGGCTTGAATATCCAGAGGCTTAATTTTAGACAACTGCTTTTTGCCGATTGTCGGGCGAACATAACGCTTCATATATTCGATATAATCTTCGTATGTCCGATACTTCAAGCGCGATTTCGCTGACACTTCAAACCATTTATCAAGATATTCATCAACCGTAATTTTGGAATGTTCAATAAAGATTCCCAAATCAAGTTCTCGTTTCTTTTTGGTTTCCAGCTTTTCGGCATCTTTCTTTTTGCCTTTGACGGTTTCATTAAAAAATCTGGTTTTTCCGTTTTCATCACGTCCGAGAAAAATTCTAACCAACCAAGTATCTATTCCCCTCTTAATTATCGGCATATCTTTCTCTCCTCGTTTCAAAACTTGATAAAGCGTCAGTCAAAACTCGATTAAGAAATGTCCTATCTTCCCAATCAATTTGCTGATATTTAGCATTGATGATGTTATTTGCTTGCCGTAAATCACGACTCAGATTTTTAGTTGTAGATGCGATAATCGGTTGCCTTACCACGAGCGTTTCGTTATCATTCATTTTGTGTTAAGTAGTCCGTAAATTAAGTTTTTAGGTATTTCTTATTCTCAAGATTGACCTTTTCGTAATGCCTGTTTAGTTTCGTCCGAGCCGTTTCAATTGAAAACTGCCAGTTGATTTTAACGGCTTTTTCG
>JALYQJ010000317.1 GCA_030855875.1 Acidobacteriota bacterium | reverse complement strand
TATAATTTCATCCAAACCGACGGCGAAAGCCGCGTCCGAATTTTCATCAATTCGCCACAAATCAATGTGGTAAACGTCGAATTTTTCAGTTTTATACAAATTTACGAGCGTAAAACTCGGACTCGTCACTTCGTCAACATCGTATTCGAGCGCGTATAAAACTCCTTTCGTCAGCAAAGTTTTACCTGCGCCGAGTCCGCCTGACAATAGAATCATCTCGCCGCCGCGTAAAAATTCACCGATTTTTTCGCCTAAATCGAAAGTTTCTTCGGGCGTTTCGCAGATGTAAGTTTCGGTTTTTGAAAATTCCGCCTTCATTTTTCAATTTTTATGCCGACTTGCGAAAACCACGTCAATTTATCCCAGTAACCGCGCTGAAAAATTATTTTTCCGTCTTTAAATTGAAAAAAACCGCAGCCGCGCAGTTGATATGATTTGCCGGTCGGCTGATTGCCGTAAAATTCATCGCCGAAAGTTCCGCCGCCGTTCCATTCCCAAGCCGCCCAATCTTCGTCGGCGATGATGTTTTCGACAACCGAATATGAATCGGGAAAGCCTTTGAAAAATTCTGCCGTATCTTTGCGGATTTGTTCTTTCCCGACTGCCGGTTCGCCCGCTGCGACCTGAAAATTCACCGCATCGTCGGCGTAACAATCCATCACCGCTTCCAAATCCTTTTTGGTAAAAGCATCAATCCATTTTCTGATAATTTTTTTTGAATCACTCATTTTTTTAATTACTGATTTTCAACTTTGATTCTCAATTTCCCGAAATGCGTCTTGCAGACATTCGCGCACATCTGTCGCCAGCATCAAGCGTTTGCCGTATTTTGCAGCGGCAATATCGCCCGCCGTTCCCGCGATGTAAACCGCCGCGACGACGGTTTCAAAAACGTCAATTTTCATCTGCACGGCTTGCGCGACGAATCCGACAATGATTCCCGTCAAAGTGTCGCCGTTTCCCGCTTTGCCCAAACCTGAATTCCCTGTCGGATTAACTACGACGCGACCGTCAGGCGCGGCAATTAAACTGCGCTCGCCTTTTAAAACCAAAATGACGTGATGTTTTTCGGCAAAATCACGCACGGCTTTTACGCGGTCTTTGATCGCTTCTTTGTCTTTAGTGCCGAGCAGTTTTAAAAATTCGCCTTCGTGCGGCGTTAAAATCAGAGGTAATTCGACCGAGCCTGTTAAATCAAACGGGGCGAGCGAATTCAAACCGTCGGCATCAATGACAATCGGCGTTTTTCTTTTTTCGACAAATTCGCGGACAAATTTTCGAGTGCTTTCTTCCGACGAAGACATTCCGCTGCCGACCGCAACGGCATCAATTTTTCCTTCGATAAATTCCAGAATCTCGCCAGCCGCTTCGTAAGCAATCGCGCCGTTTCCGGTTTCCGCCACGCTTCTCGTCATCACTTCGGGCAGCATTCTCGACGCAATCGCATTGTGAACTGATTCCGGCGCGGCAACCGTCACCAATCCGACACCGGAAACAATCGCCGCATTTCCCGCCAAAATCGCCGCACCCGCATAATTTTTCGCACCGCCGACAACGAGCGCGTGTCCGCGTTTGTTTTTGTAAGAGCTAGTGTTAAATCTGGTCGAAATTAGCCAGTCAGATATATCGTCTTTATCACTGATAAAGAGATTTCCTTCCATTTCATCAATAAAATCATTCAATCCAAAGTTTTCATCTGGCGTTCCAATTTTTGCGATATGTAATGAACCGTTATAATTTGATGCGGGCGGGAAAATATTAGCTAGCTTGGGCGCAGTAAAAGTCACCGTAATGTCTGCTTCAAAAGCGACACCTTGCAATTCATTTGAATCCGCATTCAATCCTGACGGCAAATCAATCGAAACGCTTAAATCTCTTTTCCCGTGCTGACCATTTAAAACTTTAATAAAACCGCTAAGATTATCATCAAGCGGACGTATCAAACCAGTTCCAAAAAGCGCGTCAACAATTATTTCCTTATTCCAAACTTTAGAATTTAACTGCCAGTTAAGTTCATCAAATTCGTGTAAATTTAACATTGGAAAAACCTGAAAGTTTCTATCGCTGATTCTTTTTACGATTTCAAAATTTACTCGCGCATCGCCTTTCGTTTCTTCAACTTTCCCAAAAAAATAAACATCAACATCCGCAC
>JALYQJ010000307.1 GCA_030855875.1 Acidobacteriota bacterium | reverse complement strand
TATTGGTCGTCGCGTTTCCGGCAGCCGCGACGAATAAAATTCCTTCTTCGCCAGCCGCGCGAATCGTGTCTTCGAGAGCTTTGGAATACATCGTTGAACCCCAACTCGCGTTGATAACACGAACATTCACACCGTTTCGCTTGCGGTCAATCGCGTAATTAATGGCTTCAATCGCGTCTTTGGTCGTGCCGAATCCGCCGCGTCCCATAAATTTGAGCGGCATAATCTTGACGTTCCAGTTGATTCCGGCGATGCCTTCGTCGTTGTCGCCTTCCGCGCCGATAATTCCCGAACAGTGCGTTCCGTGTCCGTTCTCGTCCATCGGGTCGGAAAGGTTTTCGGCGGCGTTAAATCCGTGAAGATCGTTGGCAACGACGAGTTCGTCATCTTTATACTGCGGCACATTGTCCGGGCGAAGCCACATATTTTCGACCAGATCGGGATGCGTGTAATCAACTCCGCTGTCCAAAACGGCGACGACGATTTCGCTGCTTCCGCGCGTTTTGAGCCACGCTTTGAGCGCGTCAATATCTGCTCTTTCTTTGCCGCCGTCCTGTCCGAGATTGTTCAAAGACCATTGTTCGGCAAATTTCGGATCGTTCGGTCGGGCTTCAATCGGTTCGCGCTGCAATAAATCTTTGCTGGAAATTGTTTTGGTCGGATCGTCGAGCTGAATCTTAAAGTTTGGTTCGGCATAAAGCACCAAATCGCTCATCGCCGCGTATTGTTTGGCGACCGTTTCGGCATCGGCGTTGTCCAGATCATCAATCGAAACTAAACCTTTGACAGCTTCGATTTCATCTTCAATACGGTCGTTGTTTTTCGCCGCGAGTTTTTTAATGTCCGACAAATTAACGGTCGGCTTGAATCTGACGTTGATTTCCGGCTCGCCGTCAGCGTTGGAACGCTTAACGGCAATCGGTTTCGTCGTCGGTTTTGACGATTTGCCGGTGCTGACCGATGTTCTCAGCGATGTTTCCCAACGGCGGATTTGACCTAAAACCGCCGCCATCGTAATTATCACGACGGCGATGCCGAAATGTATCCAAAAATTATTTCGATTCATTTTTCAAACTCCTAAAAACTTTTAATCGGAAAAATCTTATCTAACTCGTGTAATCACGATCCGACGATATGATTTGTTCCTTTAAAATTGCACAGACGAATATGATATTTGTCGGCGCGATATTCGTATTTTTTGCCGCCGGCACTCAGATTTATGCGCCAGCCGCTCGACATCATCTGCGCCGCCATTTCATCACCGACCGGCGCACCGAGCGACATATCGGGAAACTCGGTCTCCGTCACGGAAACAGTTTCAATATCGCTTTCGGAAACGCTTGTTCGTCGGGCTAAATCTTGTTTTGCTTTTTCGGTTGCGCTTGATTGATTAAAACTCATTTTTGTTGGATTTTGTCGTATTTGCTATATTGCTATTATTTTTTAGCTTAGTCAATTAAATACTGCTCTGTAAAAAGTTTTCCGCCTGTGGAAAACTCTCCGTCAAAACGGTTAATTGTTGTATTTATTCTATTTTATCCGGTAAAAATCAATATTGCTTAAATGTAAAATAAAGTAAATTAAAACTTGAAAACGACCGAATAATCTACTAAAATAGCCTTTGCTTATCGCGGAATGCGCGGCGGAAGTTTTAGCGCGTTGCCAAGAAAAATATCAAAAAGTATTATCCACAATTAAATTTAAATAATTAGAGGCTGTCAGCGCGACAGCCTCCTTACTTTTTTAATTGCTTTTTGCCCGTCAAAAGCCAAACAATCTCGACCAGCGCGGGAACGATGAAAACCGCGCAAGCCGCGCCCAAAATCATTCCGGTCACGAATCTTGAGAAATGCGTGTTTTCCCAAATCCCGAAAACGCCGAGCGTCCAATCAATGCCAATCGGAATCATCGCCAAAAAAAGCCAGAAACGCGGAAGCGGTTCGACTTCTTCGATTTTTTTAAACAAAGGGTAAATTATAAACCCGAAAAACAAGCCGAAATAAACGCCGAAACAGCGCGAACAAACCGCCAGCGCATATTCGGCGTAGTGAAATGAACGCGCTGGAATCTGATGACAGATATAGCTGAAAAATTTATAAATCGGGGCTGAAACGCCGGTGAAATTATTAACTGCGGCAAAAGGGGCGAGCAGAATCAGAAAAACCCACGTGAAAACTATCAGAAAAGAAACGCTCCAAACCGTCCGAGCCTGCTTTCTCATTCGCAGCAAAAATGCTTGCGGCGTGTAATTTTCGATTGCTTCAGGCATTACTTAAAATATTTAACGCCAAGTCGCCAAGTCGCAATGGCGCAAAGTCTTTAAATTAAAGATAAAAATTAATCTATCTTTGCGTCTTCGCGTCTTGGCGACTTGGCGTTGAAAAAAAATTAAAATCTAATAACTGCGTCCGGTCCGCCTTCGACGTGAACCGTGTCAACGAAACGGATGTTTTTTGATTCGGTCGTCATTACGACCGAATGCGTTCGTTTGCCCGCGCCGAAAAAGCGCACTCCGCGCAAAAGCGCACCGTCGGTCACGCCGGTTGCCGCAAAAATAATTTTTTTGCCCGGTGCCAAATCATTTGTATCGTAAACTTTATCCGGGTTTTCGATGCCCATTTTTTTGAGCCGCTTCATCACTTCCGTGGCGGGCGGAATTTTCGATTTATCAACGCCTAATCTTTCTGCGTCGAAAACGAGCCTTGCCTGAATTTCGCCGTTTAGACATTTCATCGCCGCCGCCGTAATTACGCCCTCGGGTGCGCCGCCGATGCCCATCACGGCGTGAATATTCGTTCCGGCAACCGCCGCCGAAATTCCGGCGGACAAATCGCCGTCGGAAATCAGACGAACGCGCGCTCCGGTCGCCCGCACGTCGGCGATAAGCTGTCGGTGACGCGGACGGTCAAGCATCATTACGGTCAAATCGTCAATATCGCGTCCCAAACGCCGTGCGATATTTTTCAAATTTTCCTTAACCGGCGCGTCAATATCAACCGCGCCTTTACACGACGGTCCGACGACGATTTTATCCATATAAATGTCGGGCGCGTTAAGTAGTCCGCCGCGTTCCGCTGCCGCTAAAACGGCAATCGCGTTGTTCGCGCCGAGAGCGCACAAGTTCGTGCCTTCGAGCGGGTCAACGGCGATGTCAACTTCCATAAATTCGGCGCGGGCTTCTTCGGAGAAAATTCCGCCGCCGACTTCTTCGCCGATATAAAGCATCGGTGCTTCGTCGCGCTCGCCTTCGCCGATGACGATTCGACCACGCATCGGCACGGTGTCCATCACTTCACGCATCGCTTCGACTGCGACGTGATCCGAGTGTTTGCGGTCGCCCTGTCCCATCGTTTTGGCTGATTCGATTGCCGCCGCTTCGCAAACCCGCAAAAAATCGAGCGATAATTCGTGTTCCGCCTTGTGGTTTTTAATCCGGTTTTCCATAAATATTGTTTGAAAATCAAGTTTTGATAATGAAGGCATTCTATCACTTGTCTAACCCGATTTGACAAGTTATGCTTTGAATATTACGGTTTTATTTTGATTTTTGGAGCTAATTCCGAAGGAGATTTTTGTTTAATGACTTATATTGTTACCGAACCGTGTGTCGAATGTAAATATACGGATTGCGCGGCGGTCTGTCCCGTCGAAGCGTTTCACGAACTGCCCGATAAACTTTTAATTAATCCAGACACCTGTATTGACTGTGATGCCTGTCTGCCGGAATGTCCGGTCGAAGCGATTTTTTCTGATATGTCCATTCCGCCCGAATATATGAACTGGCTGGAGATAAATGCCGAAGCGGAAAATTACCCGATTATCAGCACCAAACAACCCGCGCTTTTTAATCCCGGCTGCAAAGGTCAGCCGGAATAAATTATAAGGCAAAAGTAAAAAGGCAAAAGGCAAAAATATGAAAAATTGAGGAGCGACAAATTAGATGTATTCTTGTTTCGCACTTTACTTTTTACATTTTGCCTTTTTATTTTTGCCGGCGTTGCACAGAATTAATTCTCCCACAAAAATTTCAAACGACTATCCAAAATAATCAACTGCAAATTAAACCACCAACCAAACGACTAAAAAATATCCATTTGTATATGCGTTTCGTGTTCCGCGAAACCAAGCGGCTCAACTTGCGCGGTAAGGTGCGAGATTTTGAAATTATCTGACGGTTTAGCCCGGAACCGACCTGTATTTTACGGATGCGCCGCTGCCGGAGCGACATTGTTAATGACTCCTGTCGCCGCGGCGTGAACGTCGGGCAGAAAGTAAAAAAGAATGGCGAGAACGGCGTAGACCGACAGAAGCTGCACGCCTTCGACCCAGTTGCTTTCGCCGTCGGAACTGATTTGTTGGGCGAT
>JALYQJ010000261.1 GCA_030855875.1 Acidobacteriota bacterium | reverse complement strand
AGTAATTGCCGACCGACCATTCGGGACGCTTCGGGAAAACCACGCCGACGATATTCCAGTTGACCAAATCACGTGAGTGCAGAATCGGAAATTCCGGTCCCCACTCGCTCGAAGTCGCCGTCGCGTAGAAATCTTTGCCGACGCGAATCACCGACGGATCGGGATAATCGCCCGCCTGTACCGGATTCGTATAGCTCGCGCCTTTCTGCGCGAAAATCTGAGCGGTCAAAACGAGCAGCACGAATGATAAAACGCTGACCTTTCTGAAATGTGAAATTTGTTTTTTTAACATCATTTTAAATTATATGAAACTCAGTCAGTTGCAGAAACACGCAAGAAGTGTGTTTTTAGACTTTTCATCATTACTTTGTACGGGCTTCTGCATTTTCAAAGCTGCCAGCCCGCGCCGCAGCGGTTGAATTTCTGATTACCAAACGGGTCGGAATCGGCAGTTCAACGCCGTGTTGTGTCGAACTCGAAAGCGTCGTAATTAGTGCCTCGACCGCTAATTTACCGAGTTCGCCGAGCCGTAGATTTACCGTCGTCAGCGCCGGTTCAATCAGCGACGAAAAGGCGATGTCGTCAAATCCGACGACGGAAATGTCACCCGGAACATTCAATCCGGCACGGTGAAATTCGCTGATCGCGCCGAACGCCATCAAATCGTTGGCGGCGACAACGGCGGTCGGCAATTCATTGGCGGCTAAAATTTCGAGCGCGGCGTGTCTGCCGCCTTCAATCTTAAAATCGCCCTGATAAATCTGCTCCGGTGCGGCGGGCAAAACCGCCAGCATCGTTTGCCGAAAAGCCTCCAGCCGCCGTTTTGCCGAATGCAGATGCGGCAGCCCGCTGATGAAAGCGACGCTGCGGTGTCCGAGTTCGACGAGATGCAGAATTGCCTGTTTAATTCCTTCATCATAACCGACGCGCAAATTGCTCATATGCAAACCGGCTTCTCCCGAATCCAAAAACACGACTGGGACTTCGCGCCGCCCTAGTTCTTCAATCAAAGATTTGTCCATCTCCGAAGTCATCACCGCGACACCGGCGACTTTTCGCTCGATAAACCGGCGGACGTAGTGCGATGTCCGCTCCGTATCGTAATTAGTGTTCGATAAAACAACGTCGTAACCGTGTTCGTAAGCCGCCGCTTCGATGCTTTTCACGAGTTCGGGGAAAAACGGATTGGCGATGTCGGAAATCACCAGACCAAAAATCCGGCTGTTGCCCGAAGCCAAACTTCTGGCGTGTGCGTTCGGATAATAATTGTGCAGTTCGATGGCTTTCAAAACACGCGCCTGCACTTCGTCCGAAACGAATCTCGTTTTATTGATAACGTGCGAAACCGTCGCGGTCGAAACGCCGGCTTCACTGGCTATGTCTTTAATGCTGCTCATCGAAAAAGTTTAATTTTCGGCTTTTTACCTTTTTTCTCTTCCTATTGCAAGTAATTGCAAAAATTTATTTTATTTCAAAAATCTCTGTTCGCGCTAATCTTTTTGCCGATTTACGTTACTTACTTTTTACCGATTTTATCGCCGTCGAACTTTCGGAAACTTCTTACTTGTTGAGGTCGGCGTTCCGCTTTCGGCGTAAACCCAGCCGTTTTTATAAACGAGCCGATTCATCAGCATTACGCGCCGCACGTCGCGGTCGCCGCCGATAGTTTCGTTTTTTTCAACATTGCGTTTTTTGGTATTGATCGCGTGATAAAACATCCAGTCGTTGCCCTTGTCATCACGAATTACAGAATTATGACCGGGCGCAAGCCATTCGTCGTTTTTCTCTAAAATCACACTCGATTTTTTGCCCGTCGCCTGTTCTAAAGTTTCAAATTTTCCGGTCGCGCTCCGTGACCGAGCCACCATCACGGCATAATGCGCTTTGTCGCCGCAGCAATTGTCCCCCGAATAAAAAAGATAATAAAAGCCTTTTCGATAAGTCACCCACGCGCCTTCGATTAATCTTTGATAATTATTCGGGTCTTCATTTTTGATCGGGAAAACAACGTCAACCGATTCGGTGTTCGCCGCAAATTCCGTCCGGTTCGCCGCCAGTTCCTGCACTTTAATCGGCTCGAAACCGCTTCCCCAATAAAGCAAACGCTTTCCTGTTTGCGGATCGTCAAAAGCCATCGGATCAATATTAATAAAACTCGTTCCGCATTTCAGAGGCTTGCCGCTGTCGGTAAAAGGTCCGGTCGGTTTGTCGGCGACGGCAACCGCCAGACATAAGCCCTTTTGCGTGTTCGGGTCAGCCGAATAATACATAAAATACTTACCGTCAGCGAATGAAACGTGCGGCGCCCAGAATTTCGGTTCGCCTTCGTTTGCCCAGACAGGTTTCTCCGGCAGCGCGTCCGCCATTCGTTCCCAATTTAATAAATCCATAGAACGGGCGACTTGAATAT
>JALYQJ010000260.1 GCA_030855875.1 Acidobacteriota bacterium | reverse complement strand
GCACACGCTTTCCCAAAAAAGGATCAGCCGCGTTAAAACGCGAATCGGCAAAGCTGAAACTGACATAACCTCTGAATTTGTCAACATTCGAGCGCGTGAAAATTTCGATTCCGCCGCCGAAAGGACTATCGTATTGCGCGGAAAATACGTTTTGATTAACTCTAATCTGCTGGATTTGCTGCTTCGGCGGGATTTTTCCGCCCTGAACTCCGTTGACGCTGACCGGCAATTCTTCGCCCGCCACCGCTTCGCCGATTCTTCTGATAGCTCTTTCCAATTCTTCCTGATTGTCGGGCAGAGCAGCGATTTCCTCTTCGTTTAAAACCGCCGTCACTCCGGTTTTTTCCGCCTCTTCAATCGCCTCGTTTTCCCCGATTTCAACGCTCGATTCGATTGCCGCCACTTCGAGCGCGATTTCGATTTTTCGACTTTCATTGTTTTTGACGATAACGCCGTCGGCGACGTATTCCTTAAAGCCCGTGGCGGAAACAATTATCCGATATTCTCCGGCGGATAACCTGGGAAACTGAGCGATCCCCAGATTGTTTGTCTTAATTTGTTTTTCATTTCCATCAGCTTTGCCGAGCGTGATTTCGGCACCGGAAACTGCGCCGCCGAACTGATCTTTGACCGTAACAAAAATTCCGGCTTCACTCGTCTGAGCGAGCGAGGTTACAATTAAAGAACAGATAAAAGCGACAAGAAAAAGGGCGTTTTTCAAATAAGGCATAAAATCTCCAGTTATATTTTTTCCTCGATACATCTTGAATAACGAATGCCGGAAAAAGCGTGGTAAACGTAAGTAAGAATGCGTTTTATAACAATTTCTCCCTGAACTTAACAAGGAATATTTTCTTCCACGCGAACATCATCAGAATGTTCCGATAGATTTTTATAATTTTAAAACAAATACGAAAATTGAGAAATCCACTAATGATGAGATTGCCGGAAACAATAACTCTGGCAACTCGTTTCGTTTACGAGCTAATTAAGTAGGTGAGCAGAAGTTAAGCAGTAATTTACTCCTCGTTTAGAGTCCAACCTTCAGGTTGCTTTTCCGCTGCGCTTCGCTGGCGGAAACACGCTAAAGCGTGGACTCTGAACGCGGAGCAAAAGCTAACAAAAATTTTACTTACCTGCTTATCAGATTTGCGGCAGAGGCGCACAACACAATGAAAAATATACCAATAAGCCGACACCTAAAAAAATTAACATCAATAAATTAATTGCTAATCCGACCCAAGCCCGTTTAGATACAAATGCGGCTATTCCGGCAGCGATACCGATTGATAACGAAGCGCAAAAAGCGAAGAATATTATTCCGCCTATTACTCGTCCGTAAGATTGAGATGAAACACTTGAAAAAAGTAACAATATGTTACTCAAACCTGCGATCAGAGATATTTTCCCCAAAATTGATTTTGATTGTTTTTCTGTTATGTTATTCAATTTCATCTCCTCCATTTTTTGTTTAGACGAATCGGAAACTGGTTTTTGTTTAAACAATTATACATTTTCATTTTTTCCCAAAATCGCAATATTAGATGCTGCCGTAAATCGCATCTTTTCCGATTGTTTGGCGGATAATTCCAAAACGTGACGGCGCAGTTAGATATTTACCCGGATTTCGTGATATTTTTTGAAGGAATTTAACCTTTTATATCGTAATTTTAAGACATTTATAATGGAAGAAATTTTAGAACAAAACCCGGAAAATGCGCGGGTTGAAAAAACGGCTGAAAAGACTGCGGAAAAGACTGCGGAAAAAACTGCGAAAAAAACCGGAAAAACGCGGCTTTCCTGGCGCGAATATCTTGAAACGGACGAAGCCGTGCGGACGATTTATTTGGTATTCGGCTTTTTCGCCATTGCGCTCGTGATGATTTTACTGCAATTTCAGACTGCTGCGATTTGCTGCGGCGATTGGGACGGCTATTATCACATCAAATGGAGTTCGCTGTTGTGGGAAAGTTTCAAAAGCGGCGGTTGGCTGCCGACTTTCGAATGGCTGCCGCTGACCGTTTTGAATCCGAACGATTACGCCGATCATCATTTTCTTTTTCACCTTTTGCAGATTCCTTTTTTATGGTTTTTTGAGCCGGTGACGGCGGCGAAAGTGGCGGCGGTCGTGTTTGCGACTTTGGCGATTTTTTCGGTTTACTGGCTGCTTTATCATTACAAAGTCAATTATCTTCTGCTCTGGCTGGTGATGATTCTGGTGTGCGCCAGTTCGTTTTATTTCCGAATGAATATGGCGAAGGCTCCGCCGCTGACGATTATTATTACGGTCGTCGGCATTTATTTGTTATTTGAGAGAAAATACGTTTGGCTTCTGCCGCTGATGTTTGCATTTGTCTGGACTTACAGCTTATTTCCGCTTTTGCTTATCGCGGCGTGTATTTGGACGATAATTATTGCGTGGAACGAACGCAATTTCGAGTGGCGACCGCTCGCCTACACTTTTGGTGGAATGGTTGCGGGGAATATTATCAATCCGTATTTTCCAACAAATCTTTTGCTTTTCTGGGAACATTTTTACACGAAATTCAAAGTCGGCTCGGATTTTGCCGTTTCGGTCGGCGGCGAATGGTATCCATACACGGGAATGGAATTGATTATGAATTTCCCTGTCGCGCTCGCGGCGATGCTCATCGGCTACATTTTATTTATGCCGAGAGACGGGAAACTGCCCGAAAAGGCGACGTTTTTTTTGATGTTCGTGACGGTTCTGCTCGCCGCGCAGTTTCGCTCGAAACGATTCGCCGAATACTTTCCGCCGTTTGCCGTTTTGTTTGTCGCCTTTAGCTGGCAGGCTTTTTCGGTTTCATCCAAACCGGAATTGCCCGAAGATTTCAGAAAGGAAATCGAACTGTATCTCGATACCGAAAAGCCGACTGAAAATCAGCAAATTTGGAATTACGCAAAACTGGCGGCTCTCTGGAGT
>JALYQJ010000258.1 GCA_030855875.1 Acidobacteriota bacterium | reverse complement strand
GTATCAACCTTAATGATTTCCTCTATTTCCGGTGTCGGCGAAACCGTCGGAGAAACGACAGGCGCGGCAGTTGACTGTTTCGGTGTCGGCGACGGCGCGGCGATTTGTCTTTGACGATTCGGCGTTGCGGTCTGCGCGTCGGCTGCCGAAAAATCAAAAAAAGCGAAAGTCAAAGCCGCGCAGAAGACGAGCGGCATAATTACAAAGAATTTTCTTTTCATTTTTTTACCGAGTAACATTTTTAACGATAGAGCGTCGTCGGCGTTGCATAATAGCCTTCCCGACTTCTGACCGTTAGACGCGGAAGTCCGCGCGGAGGTTTGACCTTAGTTTTTACTTTGTGCCATTTTCCGTTCGGCTCGAAATCCTTCGGCGTGTAACCGATTGAGTATTGATGTCGAAGTTCGAGCGCGATACGCTCAAAAATCTCGTCCATTTCAACGTCGGTCTGCGGATAGAAGGATTTTCCGCCGGTTACGGATGTCAACTCGTCTAAAAACGCCTGTCCCTGCATTCCGCTCATACTGCCCGCGTCGCGCCCGTCCATAATTCCGACGGCGTAAGTTACGACATCGGATTCTTTCAAAAGTCGGCGCACCTCGCCGAAATTATAACGCGAAGAGTTGTCCTGTCCGTCGCTGATAATCAGCATCGCTTTTTTCTGATGCGAACCGCGCGTAACTTTTTCGGCACCGAGATAAACCGCGTCGTAAAGCGCGGTATTTTCTCTCGGCGCGACCAAAGTCAATTTCTGTAAAACAGATTCGCCGTCGCGCGTTCGGTCGAGCAGAAGCTGGGCGCGGTTGTTAAAAGCGATGAGAAAATACTCGTCTGACGGATGACTGGTGCCGATAAATCTTTCGAGGGCTTTTCTCGCTTTGCCGATTTTTTCGCCGCTCATCGAACCGGAAACGTCAAACAAAATACCGATTGAAACCGGCGCATCCGAATCGCTGAAATACGTGATTTCCTGTTCTACATTATTATCAATAATTGAAAAGGCGTTTTTCGATAAACCGGAAACGTAGCGTCCGTAAAGATCGGTGACGGTTAAGGTCAGCGTCACCAAATCGGTTTTCACCGTAATCGGTCGTTTATCATCTTCGTCCTCCGGCGTTGGAGTCGGCTGCGGTGTTTGGGAAAAAGCCGAAAACGCACCGAGAGAGAGGACGGTCAACAACAAAAACAACCGCTGCGCGATAGTTAATCGGCTGAAACTACCTGAAAATTTCACAGCCATAATAATCTCCTTGGTATTTTTCCAGTTTAAGCTAATAGATTTAACTTGTGCAAGATATTTTTTTGATGTTGGCAAACTAAATATCGTTGTGTAAGCTAAAAATATTCCCGGCAAAACACCCGGACTTGCAACCTTTGTTAAATGTGTGCGTGATATAATTCGTTGGATTCAGGATTCAAGATTCAAGATTTAGGATTTCAAATTATAACGACTCCGAATCTTGAATCCTGAATCCTGAATCCTGAATCCTGTAATCTTGAATCTTTATTTAATGTATGGCTGAATTTATCTGTCGTTTGGGAACGCCTTCGGGCGATGTTATTACGCGGGTCGTCGAATCGAGCGGAACGGGCGAAGCCAAAAAGCAGCTTGAAAGCGAAGGCTTTAAAGTTTTCGCGGTGGCGACGGCGGAACGCGGGCTTTCGGCGGTGATGCCGTTCGGCAGTCGAGGAAAAAAAGCCCGCGTCAAGCAGGGCGATTTTCTTCTTTTTAATCAGCAGCTTTCGGCTCTGCTTCGCGCCGGTATTCCGGTTTTGCAGTCAATCGGACTGCTGAAAAATCGTTCGGCTTCGGAGAATCTGCGAAAGGTTCTGGTTGATGTCGAAGACAAAATCAAAAGCGGTATTCCGCTGTCGGACGCATTTGAAGCGCAGGGAATTTTCCCGAAAATCTATACGGCTTCGTTGCTATCCGGCGAAAAATCCGGTGCGCTCGATAATGTTCTCGAACGCTTTGTCGAATACTTAAAACGCAGCGTCGGCGTTTCGCGTAAATTGCGCGGCGCACTCGCGTATCCGGCTTTTCTGCTCGTCGCAGCGACTTTTATGGTCGCGTTTCTGACGCTTTACATCGTTCCGCGAATGTCGGATTTGTTTAAGGGAATTAACGCGAATCAAGGTTTGCCGACCGTGACGCTCGTTGTTCTGGCAATTTCGACCGGAGTTGCGACGAATATTTGGTGGCTTTTGCCGATGGTTTTGATTTTGGGTTTCGCCGCCGTTATTTATCTGCGAACACCGGGCGGAAAATTGCTGTTTGATAAATTTCTGCTGAAAATACCGATTGGCGGCACACTCGTCCGGCAGATGACGACAGCGCAACTCGCACGTTCGCTCTCGACGCTGCTTTCGGGTGGAATTACCGTTCCAGATTCGTGGGACATCGCTTCGCAGTCAATCAACAATCTCGAACTGCGCCGCCGCAGTCAGGCGGTTTTGCCGCTGATTCGTGAAGGGCGCGGTTTTACCGAAGCTCTCGAAAAAGCCAATTGGATGCCGGAACTCGCCCTCGATATGATCGGAATCGGCGAAAGTTCGGGAAGTTTGCGCGAAATGCTCGACGAAGTGGCAAACTTTTACGATGCCGAATCCGAAGTTCGGCTTGAGCAACTTATGACGCTGCTCGAACCTCTAATCCTCGTATTTATGGCAATCATCGTGATTACGATTTTGATGGCGATTTATTTGCCGATCATTCAAATGATTTCCTCCGGTCCGGTCGGCGGACGGAAGTAAGTAAAAATTAAAAAGGCAAAAGTAAAAGAGCAAAAGTAGAGAGCGGGAACTTCGTAATTTGAGTAATTTTCTGCTTCTTAATCTTTAATTTTTACTTTTTACTTTTTGTTTAGCTGGCTTGATTTGAACAGTTTTTAAAAATAATTTATGGACAACAAAACCAACGGAACGGCAGTGACGACAGTTGCACCGCCGACGATTTCGACCGGCTTTCTCGAAAACGAACCGCCGGAAGTTTTGGAAGCGAGAGCTTTGGCGAAGCGTTATCGTTTGCCTTACATTGATTTGCTTCCGCCGGACAAGGAATCACCGATTGATTACGACGAGTTGACGCGCATTCCGGTTGATTTAATGCTTCGCAATCATTTTGTTCCCTTAAAACGTGAAGGCAGAAATCTTCACGCGGCGATGGCTGATCCGTCGAATCTCGAACATTTGGACGAACTCGAAAACGCGCTGAATGTCCGCATCGTCCCGTATGTGGCGACGCAGGGAGCGATTGATGTCGTGCTGAAACGCGGCGATGCGACGCAGAGAGTTTTGCAGGAAGCCGCTTCCGGCTTTCGCATCTCGCTCGTTAAGGAAACCGATCAGGGCGAAGAGGTTTTAGATTTAGACCGCCTCGCGTCGGATTCGGATATGTCGCCGATCATCAAATTGGTTGACACGATTGTTTATAACGCGATGGAATCACGTGCTTCCGATATTCATATCGAAGCCGGCGACCGTGACGTGCGCGTCAAATTCCGCATTGACGGTGCGCTTTATCAAAAGGTTGATCCGATTGATATGATTTATCACCAGACTTTGATTTCGCGTATCAAAGTTATGTCGGAACTCGACATCGCCGAGCGCAGAATTCCGCAGGACGGAAGATTTAGAGTTCGTTACAAAGGCAGAACGGTTGATTTCCGCGTTTCGATTTTGCCGTCGGCTTACGGCGAAAACTGCGTTATTCGTATTTTGGACAAAGAGCAGATTTCCGAAGAATTCAAAAATTTAAGTCTCGATGTTGTCGGTTTCGACGAAGAAGACGTTCGCCGTTTTCGCATTTACATCAAAGAGCCTTACGGAATGGTTCTTGTTACAGGTCCGACCGGATCGGGAAAAACGACGACGCTTTACGGCGCTTTAAACGAAATCCGCAACGAAGAAGACAAAATCATCACGATTGAAGACCCGGTTGAATATCAGCTTCAGGGAATTATGCAGATTCCGGTGAACGAGAAAAAAGGTTTGACGTTTGCTCGCGGACTTCGTTCGATTCTGCGCCACGACCCGGATAAAGTGATGGTCGGCGAAATCCGCGACGAAGAAACCGCGCAAATCGCCATCAACTCCGCGCTGACCGGACATCTCGTTTTCACGACG
This sequence comes from Acidobacteriota bacterium, assembly GCA_030855875.1. GTDB lineage: Bacteria > Acidobacteriota > Blastocatellia > Pyrinomonadales > Pyrinomonadaceae > SXVE01. Next base: position 76 of record JALYQJ010000258.1, on the reverse strand, counting down.
GTTCACGCGAATAACGTGATTGACGTGATCGGGCGTTTTCTCAATATGAAAGTAGACCTTTACAACTTTGTCGCCG
>JALYQJ010000256.1 GCA_030855875.1 Acidobacteriota bacterium | reverse complement strand
TCAATTACAATCGCTCCCGCAGGAATTTTTACATCCGCGCCGATGGCTTTGATGTCTCGCCCTTCAACCAAAATTATCTGATTGCTCAAGACCGTTCCGGTTGCGGGATCAACAATTTTGCCCGCCCGAATCGCCGTAACTTGCGCGTCACCGACAAACACCGCGCATAAAACAAACAGCAGCGCGGCGAATACTTTTGGCGTTAAATTTATAATTTTCATATCAAGATTCTTTCTGATTTCGTTGTTTCTCCAATTCAATTCTCTCAATCACATCCGCCGCACGTGGATTTTTCGCCTGCAAGATTCGGTTTTGAATATAAACAAAAGTTTCCTTCGTGTTGAATCTGTAACCCGAATCAGCCAAAACTTTCATCACCGCCCAACGCTTTCGATTCAGCTTGCGCGGCGGCTCGAAATACGCGCCCATATCAATCATCGGTTTCGCGCATTCGGGACATTTGCGCGGCGTTGCGTTTTCCTCTTTCGCAAAACTTTTACGGCAATCGAAACAAGCCCAATGCGTGAACATATTTAATCTTTTATCCCGACTTCGATTTCCTCAACCGGAAAAACTTCATTCAAAATTTGCGGCGCAATCGCAATCAAAAAGCCGCGTTTGCCGCCGTTGATGTAGATTCGCGGCAAATCAAAAATCGTTCGTTCGGCGTAAACCGGCATTTTTGTCTTCACGCCGAAAGGCGACGTTCCGCCGACTAAATAGCCCGTCAGCTTCGATGCTTTTTCGGGCGTGACGGGCGCGACCGATTTTGCTTTCAAATATCTCGCTAAATCCTTTGTCGAAACCTGAAAATCGCCGTGCATCAAAACAATCAAAGGCTTTTTGTCATTCGTTTCAAATATCAAAGTCTTGATAACCGCGTGTTCCGGGGCTCCCAAAACTTCCGACGAATGCCGCGTTCCGCCTTTTTCGACGTAATCAAAAACGTGCGGCTCAAACTCGACTTTTTTCTCGCGTAACACGCGAATCGCGGGCGTTATCGGATAATTCATAAGTTAAACCGCTTGTTTGCCAAAAAAATGAATTCCCAGAACAGCCAGTAATAAAATACCTGCGCCGACATCAATGAGAGCAACCTGTCCGACTTCGGCGGTGTAATTTGAAGCGGTTAAGGTCAGAAAAACAAACGCCGATTTGCTGATTAAAGCCGCTGTGATTGCAACAATTCTAAACTCGGTTTTGAATGCCGCAAAAATCAATGCCAAGCCGATCAAACCCAAAAGTATGCCGCGATGCCGCATCAAAATTATCAAACTTTCGCCGTCAATCGGCACACCGTAAAGTTTCGCGGTTTTGCTCGAATCGAAAAACACGATTATCGGAAAAAGGTTGACTACTCCAATAATAATCAATATAACTGAAGCAATTTTATCTAACATTTTCAGACTTCTCCGTATCGAAAACAATTCGTCAAGTGGTCGTTGACCATTCCGGTTGCTTGCATAAACGCATAGATAATTGTCGAGCCGACGAAGTTGAAACCGCGCCGCTTCAAATCTACGCTCATCGCGTCGGAGACAGAAGTTTTTGCGGGAACTTCCGCCGAAACTTTCCAACCGTTCACAATCGGTTTGCCGCCGACAAAACTCCAAATATATGAATCGAACGAGCCGGATTCTTCGACGATTTTCAAAAAACTTTGCGCGTTCCGCACCGCCGAAGCGATTTTCAGGCGGTTACGAACGATACCTTCATTTTGTAAAAGATTTTCAATTTTTCGCGCATCATAACGCGCAATTTTCTCCGCGTCGAAATCGTCAAATGCAGCGCGATAATTTTCGCGTTTTCTCAAAATCGTGTCCCAACTCAAGCCGGCTTGTGCGCCTTCGAGAATTAGAAATTCAAACAATATTCTATCGGTATGCGTCGGAACGCCCCATTCCGCATCGTGATAACGAATCGCCAAATCATTCTTCGCCCAATCACAGCGTATTTTTTCAGCTCGCATATTCTTCCAACGGCAAATATTTTTCGGTCAATTCGAGCGGATTCAATTTCGTAAAATCATCGTGCGCTTCGACCACCGAATCGTGCCGCAAAACATCTTCAATCGAATTAACCGTCGCAATGCCGACGGATTTCATTCCGGCGCGGTGCGCGGCTTCAAAACCGCCGATTGCGTCTTCAAAAACGAGGCAGTTTTTCGGTTCGACATTTAACTTTTCCGCCGACTTCAGAAAGATTTCCGGGTCCGGCTTTCCGCGTGAAACATCAGCCGCCGTGACGACCCCTTGAAAATACTTTCGCAAATCCAAACCGTCCAAAATAAACTCGACGTTGCCGATTGGCGCGGCGGTGGCGACCGCCATTTTCACGCCCAAACTTTGCGCCGCTTGCAAAAACCCGACAACGCCGTCAACCGTTTTGCGGTGCGGAAGAAAATATTCGCGGTAAAGCGTTTCTTTTCGCTTGCCGAGTTCATCAATTCGTTCGTCGGAAATGTCGCCGAAAACAGTCGGCAAAATTTCGCGGTTGGTTTTTCCGGCGGTTTTCACCAGAAAATCGTGCGCGTTCATTTCCACACCGTTTTCCGCCAGCATTTTTCCCCACGCTTTCGTGTGAAAGCGCATATTATCAACGAGCGTTCCGTCCATATCGAAAATAAACGCGCGTGTTTCGTAATTATTCATCTTTCTATCTTAACGCGATTTTTCCCCGCGAAAAAAGGGAAGAATTGTCCACAGATGAACACGGATGAACACGAATTTATTAAAATTGATTTATCTTTATTCTTAATCTGTGTTTATCCGTGTTCATCCGTGGATGAAAATTCTTCCTCAATTTCTCGCGGACAAAAATACAAACGTATTTAATTGTCAAAAATCATTTACCACTGAAATTCCCTTCGCGGCGTTCTAAAAATGACCGCACACCTTCGTTTGCGTCTTCTGATTTAAAGAGTGAGAGAATCTGCGGCGTAAGCTGTTCGGCGGCTTTTGTAAAACCTTCCGACTGCATTTTTCTGGCTGATTCGATGGTTGCGCGAACACCCAAAGGTGCTTGTTTCGCAATCCGTTCGGCAATTTCGACGGCTTTTTCGATTTGTTTTCCGTGTTCGGTAATTTCCTGCACGAGTCCGATTCGCAAGGCTTCCGCTGCGTCAAATTCGTCGCCCGTCAAAAGCCAGCGCATCGCGTTTCCCCAACCGGCAACTTCGGGAAATCTTAAAGTCGCGCCGCCGAACGGGAAGATTCCGCGTTTGATTTCGATTTGCGCGAACGTCGCGTTTTCCGAAGCGATGCGGATGTCAGAAGCAAGTAATAATTCGATTCCGAGCGTCAGACATTTTCCTTGAACGGCGGCAACTATCGGCTTTGTCCGTTGTCTGGTTCCGTTCAAACCGAGCGGATCAATTGACGTTTCGGCGTAGCTTAAAGTTCCGCTTTCGACGACTTTCGGCGCGACATTCGCCAAATCGAGTCCGGCAGTAAACATCTCGCCTTCCGCAAACAAAACGCCGCAGCGAACTTCCCGGTTGTCTTCGAGTTCGCCGTAAGCCGCCGCCAATTGATCGAGCATTTCCACGTCAAAAGCATTGCGTTTCGCCGGACGATTCAAGCCGATTAAGAGAATGTGTCCGCGCTGTTCGACGGAGATTTTACGTTCGTTCGCAGGTGTCATAATTTTTGAATTTAAAGTTTTTAGTTTTTTAGTATTCAATTTGGAAAATTACTTTCCTTCGCAACTCTTTCCGCTTGCCGAAAATGCCGCTTTTCGTGTTCGACGACGATTTGTAAACCGTCCGTCAATTTGTAAGTCATCAGCGACATAAACGGCGAAGTGATTTTGATCTTTTGCCAGTCAATTGCTTCGCTGCGCTTGATCTTTCCGATTAATTCCGATTGATGCGCCGCGAAAATCTCGATAATGTTTGGGTCAACTTCGCTCGGCGGAACAATTTTCTGCGTCGGAGCTTTAAATTTTCGCCCGTCCTTTTTCAGCGAACCGATCAACAGATTTCCGAAAAATCCCGAAAGCGGCGAATAGCTTTCGAGAAAAGAATTTTTCTGTTTTCCGTCGGCAATTTCGTCGAGTTTGCCGTAAAAAAGCTCGTTTGTTTTGATTAAATGCTCAAAACACTGCCCGACGCTCCAACCTTCCGCCGAAGGCTTCCAGTTGATTTGCGTGGGCGAAAGTTTGCCGAAAGTTTTCTGCGTATTTTCGGAAATCGTTTGCAATTCTGAAATTATTTTATTGTTCATTTTTGGATATTTCAAACTCGTCCTGAAAGCGAAGAAAGCAAACTTTAAACTCGTTAAAGAAATTTACCTGTCCTAAAATTACAGGAATGTTATCTGCCTTTGTCCAACCGAAAGCCAATTCGACCGGAGAAAAATTTGCAACCGAAGCAGTCAAAATTAATCCCTTTGCTTCATAATCAGCAAGATTTCCGCTCAGACCGAACAACGGAAGTTGATCTTCCCAAACC
>JALYQJ010000502.1 GCA_030855875.1 Acidobacteriota bacterium | reverse complement strand
GCACAGCGGCTTGTCAGAATCTATAAATTGGCTGTCGGGACAAAACATTTGAAAAGATTTATCGTGTTTGGTTCATTTGTTACCGAAAAACTTTATCCGAACGATGTTGACATATTTTTACTAATGAACGATGAATTTGACCCGGAAAAAGTTTCGGGCGAATCTGCTATTATTTTCAGTAATCTGGCGGCGCAGGAATATGAAGGAGCAAGCGTGTTTTGGTTACGAAGTTTTGCTGCTATCGGCGGCGAACGAAACGCCGTCGAAGATTGGCAATATAAACGTGATGAAACGCAGCGCGGAATAGTGGAGGTTATTATCAATGATAAATAACGAACAGGAATTACAGGGAACATTGAATCGAATCGAGCGTTTTCGCAAACAGGTTTTACATTTGCGCGAAGTAGAAACAAATCCGACTACTTATGAACTTTCAGCAGGCGGTTTTTTGGCGGAAATTGCGAGAATGAATCTTGAAGTAAACGAGTATTTGTCGCTTCACCCCATTCGTTTCGAGCAAGAACGCGAAAAAATTGCGGCGTAAATTATTCCGGCAGATTGATGAATTTAGGATTTAATTATGAGAACACAAGTAACTGAACAGGGAATTTTTATTCCCAAACAAATGCTCGAAGGCGTGAAGGAAGTCGAGATTCGCAAAGAGAAAAGCGTGATCGTCATTGTTCCGCTATCTGAAGAAGACCCGATTCTGCAGTTCGGGAAAGACCCGATTGAAGATGTCGTAACGGACGCTTCGGTTAATCACGACAACTATCTTTATTGATGAATTTACGCTTTGTTGACACGAGTTATTGGCTGGCTTTGGAATTGAAAAATGACCAAAGCCACGCATCGGCGCAAGCGCACTAGAAGATTTTTGTGCAATCTCCTTTTGCGCTTTTTACAACATCTTACGTTTTTGACGAAACGGTTACTTATTTTAATAGTCGCGGTTTTCACGAAAAAGCAGTCAAAATCGGCGAAATGATTTTGCAAAGTCCTTCAATCGAGCTTGTTCATATTGACGAAAATTTGTTTTATGAAGGTTGGGAATTTTTTCAGCAGCATCAAGATAAAGATTATTCATTGACCGATTGCATTTCGTTTCTTGTGATGACTCAAAAAAGTTTGGATACGGTTTTGACATTTGATAAACACTTTTCACAAGCAGATTTTATCATTGAACCGTAATTGACTATTCCGGCAAACTGCAAAAGGCGCAGATTGACGCGGTCGAAATTTAAAGTTTTTGAGCATAGTTTGGCAGACGAAATCTGATATTTGTCGAAAGTTAAGCTGTGCGTAAAAAATTGTGCGATTATCGGCGTTTCGACTTGTTAGTAAAAAGATTTCAGCTAAATAAATTTTATGAAAAGTCATAAAATTTATAGGTTTTCAAAAGAAAATAATCTAAAATGCGGGCAAGGAGGAAATTTTATGAGAAAAATGACGAGCGCGTTTTTGATAATCGCGGTCTTAAGCATTTCGACCGTCCTGGTCAGCGGTCAGGTTACGCCGAATATGTTTCGCAAAGTTTCCGATTTTGACGGCGACGGCAAAGCCGATTTTGCCGTGACGCGAAATGAAAACGGCAATAAGATTTGGTATGTTTGGCAAAGCAGGGACGGTTTCAAGGTTCTTCATTGGGGGCTGGGTGGTACTTCGGATTTTAACGCGCCCGGGGACTACGACGGCGACGGCAAAACCGATTTTGCCGTTTTTCGTTATGGATATTCGAACAATCCGGTAGCGCACGAGTTTCACGTACTTGAAAGCGGGTCGGGCGGATATACCACAACGGCGATTACGGTTTTTGATTTTTTAGCCGCGCTTCCCGCACATCAAGACTATAACGGGGATGGCAGAGTTGATCCCGCCGTATTCCGATATGGCAATCAATTTACAACTGGACGCCTGACCGTGGTTTATAGCGGCACATCTTCTGTAGCCTTCGAGTCATTTTTTTCGCCGCTACACTTTCCGATCAGAATCGGCGATATGGATGGCGACGGAAACGCCGAAATATCGCGCTCTCACAGAGAAACATTTTTTACAACGATAACGAATCCCGCAACCTCTGTAACGAGATACGAATCGTTCGGAAGGTTTGGTGACGAGTATCAAATGGCTGATTTCGATGGCGACGGCAAAGGCGATTTAACCATTTTCCGACCATCGGACGGCAGTTGGTGGTGGATCAGAAGCTCGGACAACGTGGTCAATATTGTGAAATGGGGAATGAACGGTGACCGTCCCGTTCCGGCTGACTATGACGGCGACGGTAAAACCGACCTCGCAGTCTGGCGACCGGGCGCGCAATCCGTGTTTTGGGTTTTGGGCAGCCAAACCGGTGTTCAAGTTTTTCCTTGGGGAATTTCGAGCGATCAGCCAGTGCAGTTTTAATTCGGGCAAATCGCAAAAAGCGCAGATTGACGCGGTCGAAATTTAATGACGTTTCCCGAATTTGACGAAAACGGCGATTTGCCGGTTGATATTTACGAAGCGACGCTGCAAAAAGTGGTCGAGCATTTCGGCAAAGGTTCTTTGCAGCGTCAAGTTGTTGCGAAAAGATTAGCCAAAATTTACAAACTGGCTGACAGCACGGGCAAATTATCGCGTTTTATTATTTACGGCTCTTTCGTTACGGCAAAGGAAAATCCTAACGATATTGATATTTTTCTTGTAATGAGTGATGATTTCAGCAAAAATGAATATTCGGGCGATGTGCGGCGAATTTTCGAGCATTTACAAACCGAAAATAAAATTAAAGCAAGTATTTTTTGGATGTTGGAAATGTCCGTTGCTGTGAACGAAACGATTTTTATCGAAGGCTGGCAGAGCAAACGCGACAATACAAAACGAGGAATTATTGAGGTAATAAAAAATGATCAAAAACGAAATCGAGCTAAAAGCCGCGCAGGATAGAATCAATCATTTTTGGAAAATTGTTGAGGCAATTCGTCAAACCGAAAAAAATCCTTCAAACTACAAAGATTCAGTGGACGGTTTTTTAGCGGAAATTGAAAAGATGAACACGGAAGTTCACGAATATCTTTCGATTCATCCGGTTGTGTTTGAGCGAGAAAGCGAAAAAATTGCGGCTTAAACTATTCCGGCAAACTGCAAAAGGCGCAGATTGACGCAGGAGAGATTTAACATCGAAAGCGGTAAAAACGCGGCTGTAAAAATGTATCGGCTTAAATTACTGATACGATTTTTGCGGTCGCGTTTCTGCTTTTAAAAATAAATTCGTCATCACGTTGAAATTAATTCAAAACTAGCCGACTATTGACGCAACCCGACAGGTGAAATGCCTGTGTGCCAACCAATCATACAAAATAAAATTTTCTCCCTATGACCTTTTTGGCAGATAAAAATCGTTTAGTAAATTGAGGTTCTAAGTGATCTCGGTAAATTAATAAGTTAAATTTGGAGAACAGATATGAAAAAAAATCCCCTTTATTTGGTGTCGTTACTCGGTTTTTACAGTTTGTGTCTTTTGTTTCCGGCGAATATTTTTTCGCAGGCAAACGTCGTTGCAAGTTATAAATTTGCGCCGAAGCCGAACGGTTACAGTTTTGAAAATTTCGGTAATTACAACCGCAAGTGGCAGGATGATTTGGGCGCGGAAGATTTGATTAAGATGTTTGGCGCGAAAGCCGTCTGCAAGGTCGGAAACACCGCGCAAAATTGCGTTTTGAAAGCCGCAGCGCGTGAATGGATAAACCAGTCGCTCGAAGGAATGAACGGCGGACACTGCGAAGGAATGGCGGTGACGAGTTTGCGTTTTGCTTCGGGTTTGCCGTTCAAAAGCAGAGGTTATGCCGGACAATTTCAGAACGGTATTTCGTCGCCGTTCGGTTTGAAGCTCGACCAGTCAATCGAAAACTACATCGCGTATTATTTCGTCACGCAGGGTTTTAACGAAGTTGCGAAACCTTCGCTGGAAACCGCAAAACAAGGTCCGCTCGCGGTCGTCAAACTTTTAATCGAAAGTATGAATGCCGGAAACGATACTTATTCGCTCGGTTTTTACAAGTTCAAAGCCGGCAGAAAATTCGACGGACACGCGATCACGCCGTTCGCGGTCGAAGACGCGGGAGCGGTTTATCGAATCCACGTTTACGACAATAATTATCCGGGCGAAACCCGTTATGTCGTCGTCGAAAAAGCCGGAAAACAAACGTGGCGTTATGTTACTTCGACCAATCCGAACGAACCGGCGGGCGAATATGTCGGCAATCTCGATACCAAAACGCTCGAATTAACCAAAACCTCGCTTCGTGATACGGGCTGTTACGACGCGCCTTTTGCGACCGAAAGCGGTGCGAAAGATTGTGTCCCGACGATTGAAAAACCGGCGGTCAAACCGGCGAACGACACGACCAAACCCGCCGATCCGAAGCCCGTCGCGCCGCTGCCCAAACCCGTTATTCAAAATGACGGCGAAATGGTCGAGTTTGCTATCAACGGGGAAGCGGCGATGCTGATTTCAAACGCTGCTGGCAAGCGAATCGGCTACGATCCGAAAAGCAAAATGTTTTACAACGAAATTCCCGGCGCGCAGCTAGATACTTCCAAAGGCGGAATGGATGTTGATATGCCGCGCTATGTTTTGCCGTATATTGATGATGGAAAGCCTTATACGATCACGCTTTCAGGCGATTTTCTGCAGGAAGAAAGCAATGTTGATTTAGCGGTTTCCGCGCCCGGATTTACCATCGGGTTTGACGGAGTTTTGCTCGACGTTGGCGAATCGGTAACAATGACTGCGACGCTCGACGGCGAACAGCTTAGTTTTACGGCAAGCTCGGACGGCGAAACGCCTGAAATTTACTACGCGGTTGACACCGAAGACGAAAGTTATTTTTGCGAAATTGACGGCATCACGCTTGATCCGAAAGGCACGTTCAGCGCGAATTTTGACGAAGAAACCGGCAAGCTCCAATTCAAGGACAACGACAAAAGCGACGATAAATTCGACGTTGATTTCACGCGCATCACAGCCAAAGGCGTAGCGCAAAACTATGAAACCAACGATCTCAGTTCTGACGGAACGGACAGTTTCGAGATGGAATTCGGCGAATGGGACGGCGACGGCGAAATGGAATTCAAAACCGATGACGAAGGCAATGGTTTTGAAGACGACGAAGAAGAAGCCGAACCCGAAGAAGATAACGACGCTGATTCGCCCGCCGACGATGATGACGAAGACGGCGATGACGGTGATGATGATGACGGTGACGATGATGACGGGGACGGAGACGATGATGGTGACGGCAAACAGCAGAGTTTGTTGAAATATATGTTTTCGTTTTAAGCGAAATTAGAAGTAAGATGTTCAAATGACTGCAAAAATACTGACCTTGTTCTTTGTTATTTTGTTTGCTCATTTGGCAAATCCCGCACAGGCTTCGGATACGAAAATGTTTAGTATCGGTCTTAACGCATCGGGCGAGATTTTAATAATCTCGCCCGATGGTAAAAAACTCGGCTACGATGCCGTTACAAAAAAAACTTACGACGAAATCAAAGGCGCGACAATTTCCACTTCGCGCGACCGCGAACCTGTCTATAAAGTGCCGATAAGTAATTTAACCGGAGATTTGACGATTCGCGTTTTCGGCAAAACCAGACAAACAAAAGGCGATCTGGGCATTTCGGGTAACGGTTTTATACTTCGGACAATCGGGCTTGCGCTCGAACCAAGAAAAGTTTTCACTATTATTTTGCGCCCTGATCTAAGCAAAATTCAATTTTCAGCCAACACAATCGTTGAAAATCCGACATTTAATTTAGCGATTGATCCGCCGGTTGCGACCGATCCGAGCTACATTTTCAAACTCACACGCACAAAACTCGCACTAAAAAAAACAATTACAATCGCATTGGATTTAACCGCCGCGACTCTGAATTTCAGCGACAACGGACTTCCGAAAAACATATATTCACTACAAGCGACAAAGATTGACACAACCGGCGCAGAGAAAAACTTCGCAAACCCGAATATTATTTCGACCAAAGCTAATCGGTTTCAATTCGATTTCAAAAATTGGGATGAAATAATCAATGGCTGTCTGAAAATTGATAAAAATGCCAACGGATTTACTGATGAAAAGTGCGAAAAATGAAGAAAATCTTTTTCTATGCTTATCAATTAAGTTTTTTTATAATCATCAAAGTAATATCGTCGTGCTGCGGCGCGGTTTGGGCGAAATCGTCAATCGCTTCAAAGA